>JADHWT010000053.1 GCA_016783345.1 Candidatus Omnitrophota bacterium
TTAAGACCTACTCTATAAAAAAGAGGTCCAGCAATGTCTCTGTATCGCAATTTGGTTGTCCCGGGAAAAAGGGCATAAGTTTCAATAAGTTTTCTTCTAACCTGCCTGATATATTAGCCAGCCAGAAGCTTAAACGGCTTGTTAAATTGGTATTAAAGGCAAAGAAGAAGAAAAAACCGATAATCCTTGGCCTGGGCGGCCATGTAGTAAAATGCGGGGTTTCTCCGTTTATTATTGAGCTTATGAAGAGGAAGATAGTTACTGCCATAGCGATGAATGGCGCGGCCTCTATCCATGATTTTGAAATAGCCTTTTTTGGCAGGACTTCTGAAGATGTAGCCTGTTCACTTAAAGAGGGGAAGTTCGGATTTGTAGAGGAGACAGGCGCTTTTATGAATGAGGCGATAACCAGAGGTGCAAGAGAAGACATGGGTATGGGTGAGGCCCTGGGTAAAAAAATTTCAGAGGGTAAAGCGCCCTATAAAGATTTAAGTCTCCTTTATCATGCTGCCCGCCTCAAACTTAAGGCCACTGTGCATGTCAGTATTGGCGCGGATATTATCCATCAGCATCCTTTAGCCAGGGGAGAGGATTTAGGAAAGACAACCTTTACTGATTTTATTCGTCTGACAGAAGATGTGAGCCGTCTTGGAAAAGGAGGCGTATTTCTAAATATAGGTTCAGCAGTTGTCCTTCCGGAGGTCTTTTTAAAGGCCATCTCAATTAGCCGCAACCTCGGTAACAGTGTTACAGATTTTATCACTGGTAATTTTGACATAATCGAGCACTACCGCCCGCGCCAAAATGTCCTTACAAGACCTATTCAGGAAGGCGGGGAGAGTTTCTCTCTTATCGGGCATCATGAGATTATGCTCCCGCTCTTCACCCAGTTGCTATTGGAAGAGCTCTAAATACCGACAACCATAACCCATTGCAACATAACATCTTAAATGTGGGAGCAACGTTGTTCCCACAAAAAATGATATCCCAAAAAATGACTTGACAAGTCCAAAAATATATGTAAAATGGAGTTATGTATTCCAGACTAATTAAACCTCCAGAAGCTAAAAGTTTCTTTTTATTTGGCCCTCGCGGCACTGGAAAGACCACTTGGGTGAAATCTACTTTTAAACAGGCTGTTTATATAGATTTACTCGAGGCAGAGCTATTTAACGATCTTTTAGCCAATCCCCAGAGACTGGAAAATTTTATCCCAAAAAATTTTAGCGACTGGGTTATTATCGATGAAGTGCAAAAAATCCCACAGCTTTTAGATGAAGTCCATCGGTTAATAGAGAAATACAAGTATAAATTTATTTTAACAGGCTCAAGCGCTCGAAAATTAAGACGAGAAGGGCCTAATTTATTAGGTGGACGTGCGTTAACCTATTGGTTACATCCCTTTACTGTTATGGAGTTGGGTGAAGATTTCAATTTAGGACATTCGTTAAAATTTGGCCAGCTTCCTTGTACTTATACAGAAGCAGATCCCAAGGCTTATCTGGAGAGTTATGTAAAAACTTACCTGGAAGAAGAAGTCCATCAGGAAGGCCTAACGAGAAATTTAGCTGCATTTACCAGGTTTCTTGAAGCAGCGAGTTTTTCTCAAGGTTCTTTACTAAACATTTCGTCGGTGGCACGCGAGTGTGCAGTTGAACGAAAAGTTGTTGAAGATTACTTTTCCATATTAGAAGACCTGCTTATTGCATACAGAGTGCCTGTTTTCACCAAGAGAGCCAAAAGGCGCCTTGTGACTCATCCAAAGTTCTATTACTTTGATGTAGGGGTTTATCGTACTTTACGGCCTATGGGGCCTTTAGATATGCCTGAGGAGGCTGAAGGCGCTGCATTTGAGACCTTACTTTTTCAAGAACTCAAGGCTATTAATGATGCATTGGATTTAGGCTATACGATATCATATTGGAGAACCTCAAATGATATGGAAGTAGATTTTGTATTGTATGGGAATCAAGGTATTCGCGCATTTGAGGTTAAGAGGACTGGAAAAGTATCAAAGTCAATGTTGAGTGGGTTAATATCATTTCTTAAAGATTACCCTATGGCCAAGGCTTATTTTATTTATGGCGGAGAACGCCGGCTAAGGCATAATGACATAGAAATTGTTCCTATGAGCAATGCGCTTAAAGAGCTTCCTATACTTTTATCTTGATACCCCCAACTCGAATCAACACCTTATGTGCCAAGACTAGTTAGGTGTGGTGTGTACGGGGTCGGCGCTCCCCACAAAGTAAAAAATGGGGGATAAAATTTTCACACAAAGTATTATTTTTATGATACAATAATTTATATAATGAACATTTATTTGGAATTGACACAAAAATTTAACAGCGGCCGTTTGCGGGCGATACTTGGAGGGGGGCAAGCGGTTGTTCTGCATCGTCTGGCAATCATGAGCAAAGATGCAGACTGGATCCTGCGAGAAGACCAGGACACCACGGACCATGTGCGTGAGGCACATGCAATACTGGTAAAAGATGCCATGGATGTACTTCCGTTTGAAGTGCAGGGAGGATTGCCGTGATTCAGTTCAGGGATGAGTTTTTGAGCGAAGAGGACCTGGACCTGAAGTTCTTGACAGACGAGGAGCTTGAAGCAGCGTGGAACGCATGGTTAGAACAAGCGCAGGTTACTAATAAAGAGGACAGGCATACTTATTCACACGGTGTGTTCCTATCAGACCCACCTTGGACCAAGTTATACCCCTCATAATTTTTCTTTAGAATAATGGAGAATCCATGGGGTATGATGATTTTAGCACGTATCAGGTTAGTTAAATGAAAAGAAAGATAATCGGAATAATTCCTGTCCGTTTTTTTTCTAAGAGGCTTCCGGGAAAGGCCCTTGCTGTTATCCATGGGTATCCTATGATCCGGCATGTATATACGAGGGCTAAAAAGGCAAAGGCCCTGGACCGGCTCATTGTCGCCACAGATGATAAACGCATCTTTAATGCAGTTAAGGAATTTGGCGGCGAGGTCAGGCTTACGTCACCAAGGCACCTCTCCGGGACAGACAGGGTGGCAGAGGCAGCGTCAAAGGAAAATCTTAAATCCTGTGATATTGTAGTAAATATCCAGGGAGATGAACCCCTGCTTAAAGGAAAGATGATAGATGAATTAGTCAGTCCTTTTAAAGACAGAAATGTAGTCATGTCCACGCTTATTCATAAGGCGCCCATGGAAGAGGTAAAGGATGAGAATATAGTGAAGGTAGTGTTTGATAATAACCACAATGCCATTTATTTTTCCCGCAGCCCCATACCTCTGCACGGTGGCGCTACCTCATGTGGTACAGGGTGGAAACACCTCGGCTTTTATGCCTATACATATAAATTTTTAAAAAAATTTACCAGCCTTCCACAGGGGAGACTTGAGAAGATAGAAAGGCTCGAGCAGCTCCGGGCACTTGAGCATGGATATAATATTAAGGTGGTTGAGACAAGATTTGATACGGTCGGTGTGGATACCAGGGCCGACCTGTATAAAGTACGAAGGATAATGTCAAGTAAAGGAGGTTTCTAACGGGATGAATAGAAAGAAACTTTTAAACATATCAAAAGCACTTAAGAAGGCAAAGATACTGGTTGTGGGAGACATGATTTTAGACGAATTTATCTGGGGAGATGTCTCGCGCATTTCTCCTGAAGCGCCGGTCCCTGTGGTTGAGGTAAGGAGTCAGTCCAATATGCCGGGAGGAGCAGCTAATGTAGTTAGCAATGTCCGCAGTCTTGGCGCAAAATCCGGTATGGCAGGAGTAATTGGCAGGGATGAGGCAGGGAGGATCTTGAAAAATGAACTGGCAAGGATAAAGGCAGACACAAGCGGTGTATTTCAAGACGAGAAGAGGCCTACCAGCTGTAAGACCCGCATTGTCGCGCACAATCAACAGGTAGTGCGCATTGACCGCGAAAAGGTTGGTAAGATCGATAAGGGTATGCACAATAAGTTAATACAGTTTATTAAGAAGACAATATCTAAAGTAGACGCGGTTATCCTGGAAGATTATGGCAAGGGTGTTATTACTGCTTCTCTTGTCAATGAGGTAGTGCGGCTGGCAAAGAAGTACGGGAAGATTGTCAGTGTTGACCCAAAGGAAGAGAATTTTTTTTCCTATAAAGGGGTAACGATTATTACGCCAAATCACCATGAGGCAGGAAGGGCCCTGGGGATAAATATTAAAGATAAAAAGACCCTCCACCGGGCAGGGAAAGAGATTCTTGAGAGGTTTGGTTCTGAGGCTGTTCTCATTACCCTCGGTGAAAACGGGATGTGTCTCTTTGAAAGTAATGGCCACATCACCCATATCCCGACAGTAGCTAAGGAGGTCTATGATGTGAGTGGAGCAGGGGACACTGTGATATCAGTACTCACCATGGCATTAGCTGTCAAGGCCTCTATGCTTGAGGCAGCGTATCTATCTAATTTTGCTGCAGGTATTGTAGTAGGTAAGGTTGGTATCGGCACTGTCAGTCCGGAAGAACTTAAAACAGCTATAAAAGATAGATAATTTATGTCAGCGAATCAGAATCGCGCAGTCTTTTTTGACAGAGACGGGACGATTAATAGAGATGAATGCTATCTCTCTGATGTAAGAAAATTATATGTATTTTTAAATGCCGGTAAGGCCATCCGGCTTTTATCTGATGCCGGATTTAAGATTATAGTTGTGAGCAATCAGTCAGGGATTGGAAGGGGGATAGTTAGAAGGTCACAGCTTAAAATTATTAATCATAAGTTAGAAAAGATACTGGCAAAGAGAGGGGCAAAGATAGATGCCTTTTATATCTGTCCGCATCGCCCCAATGAAAACTGTCCATGCCGGAAACCCAGGCCCGGGTTGATAAAAAAGGCAGCCAAAGATTTTAAGCTGGACCTCTCCAAGTCTTATATCATTGGCGATAAGTTAAGTGATGTAAAGACAAAGGAAAAGGCAGGTCTTAAGGAGGGGATACTTGTCCTTACCGGACTTGGAAGGCGCAGTCTTCGTGAGGCTAAAAAGACCAAATTTAAATTAGGCCCGGTATGTAAAGATGCCCTTGCCGCCGCTAGATTCATTGTGGTATAATGAAACCAATGCATAAAGTAAAAGTCGGTTCTATAGAAATAGGCGGAGGCAATCCCCTTGTCCTTATAGCAGGTCCGTGTGTCCTGGAAAAGGAAAAAGAGGCACTGGAGATTGCTCAGGAATTAAAGAGAATAACCGATCGTCTTAATATCCCTTTTATTTTTAAGTCCTCTTATGATAAGGCAAACCGCACATCTGTTAATTCTTATCGCGGACCTGGTCTTAAAAAAGGCCTGCCTATATTAAAAAAGGTCAAGGAAAAATTCAAGATACCAATACTGTCTGATGTCCATTGTCAGGAAGATATAAAAGATGTCAAAGATATACTCGATATTATACAGGTCCCGGCATTTCTCTGCAGGCAGACTGATTTTATTACCCGTATAGCGCGTACTGGTAAGGCCATAAATATCAAGAAGGGTCAGTTTCTGGCGCCCTGGGATATAAAAAATATTATTGAAAAGATTACCCGCCGCAATAACCGCAGGATACTCATAACTGAAAGGGGGACGTCCTTTGGCTACAATAACCTGGTAGTGGATATGAGGGGGCTTGTTATTATGGCTAAATTTGGTTGTCCAATTATTTTTGATGCAACTCACAGTGTCCAGCTTCCTGGTAGTAAAGGGACTTCTTCCGGCGGGGATAGAGAATTCGTCTCGCATCTCTCCCGGGCAGCTACGGCTGTTGGTATAGACGGTCTGTTTCTGGAGGTGCATCCGGATCCCAACAGGGCCTCCTGCGACGGCCCCAATTCAATTGCCCTTAATAAACTTGAGCCTATTTTAAAGATAATAAAAGAAATAGACAGGATTGTTAAAAAGAGAGCTTAATCTACTCGATGTCTTCTGTATAGCCAGCGGCGCAATGATTAGTTCGGGCTTGTTTATACTGCCCGGACTTGCCCATGCCCTTGCCGGCCCCGCAGTTATTATCTCCTATTTTTTAGCAGGCCTTTTAGCAATGACCGGGATGTTAAGTCAGGCCGAGCTTGTATCGGCAATGCCCAAGGCAGGCGGGACATACTTTTATGTTGCGCGCAGTATGGGTCCGGCTGTTGGAACTGTTGACGGATTATTGACCTGGTTTTCGCTGTCTTTAAAGAGCGCCTTTGCATTGGCAGGTATGGCTGCTTTTACAGTTCTCGTCCTTAATGTTAATATACACATAATTGCGCTTGCCCTGTGCCTTATTTTCATCATTATTAATATCTGCGGGATAAAGGGAGCCGGCAGGATACAGATTTTTTTGGTCTTTGGTCTGTTAGGTGTCCTGCTCATTTATATAATCCGGGGGTTCCCGGCAGTTAACATTCAATACTTCGAGCCTTTTTCCCCTAAAGGCCTGACTGCGGTTTTTTCTACCGCGGGTTTTGTCTTTGTTTCCTACGGAGGACTCTTAAAGGTCGCCAGTATTGCTGAAGAGGTGAAGGATCCCGGCAGGGTCATACCTCTGGGAATGATCCTTTCACTTTTGGTGGTAAGCATTTTTTATATGCTGGTTGTCTTTGTGACAAGCGGTGTGCTCGGGCCTGGTGAACTTAACCATTCTCTTACCCCGATCTCTGACGGGGCCTCTGCTTTTATGGGGCAGGGTGGGAGAATTGCCTTGAGCATTGCAGCTATCCTGGCATTTATTTCAACTGCGAACGCAGGGATTATGGGCGCCTCAAGATACCCACTGGCCCTGAGCAGGGACGGTCTTTTGCCTGATGTTTTTGGAAAAATCCACACAAGGTTTAAAACACCGCACATA
>JADHWT010000005.1 GCA_016783345.1 Candidatus Omnitrophota bacterium
AATGAATACTTGCTGGATTTAAGTTTGAGATAGGCAGAGACAGGAGTCTCTGTGTCAGCCCGCACCTCTTTATAGACAGGTATCAGGTTGGCTTCTTTTGCCTTTTTTTTGAATTCTTTAAAAGACGGTAAAAACATGAACGGTGACCTGTATGGCAGGCCTTTCCTTTCTGATGCACCTTAACGAGAATGGTATCTCTATCGCAGTCAATCCTTATCTCTTTCACCAGCTGGAAATGACCTGAGGTTTCTCCTTTAAGCCAAAGTTTTTTCCGCGACCTGCTAAAAAAATGGGTCATGCCTGTCTCAAGGGTCTTTCCCAGGGACTCAAGATTCATGTACGCCACCATAAGAACCTCTTTGGTTTGAACATCCTGGATAATAGCCGGGATGAGACCTGAGGAATCGAATTTTAGGGAATTTTTTAAACAATACCGCCTACTCATCGTATTACATCTCCTACTTTAATTTCTTCATCGGTTATGGTATTAACTATGTCGGAAAAGACATATCTTTTTTTTATCTTGATAACTTTTACTTCACTTATTTTCTTCTCGCCTCTAAAAACTAAAAAAATCCTGCCGATATCTATGGCGGCTGTGTCTTCAAATTCTATTATAATAAATTTAAATTTTTTACTTACACTTACAACCTTTCCCTTCGACACGGCTCCGCCAGTCAGGACCTTTCCCTTCGACACGGCTCCGCCAGTCAGGACCTTGCCGGTGGGAAGGGGTTGCTTCGCGGCATGCGCCAGTTTTTCCTCAAGAGCCCTTTTCTCCTCCTCAAGGGTTTCGATGTATGCCTTGAACCCACTTTTTTTATACAGGATTTGGAGTTTCCTTTGATAAGAAGCTACTTCTTTTTCCATCAATTTTCTTACAGCGGCTAACTCCTTTTCAAGCCCCTTGATTTTTTCCTCTTTATCTTTAAATTTATTCTCCAGGATGACCTTCTCTTCGTATGCCTTAAGGACCTTCTGTCCTAAAAGTCTGGAGGCCTCCTCTTCCATAGCTATTTCCTGGCGCAGACGGAAATTCTCGTCTTTTAGACTGTCGGCTGCAAGAGGGGATACAACGAGAAGGAAGAGCAATATAGATTGCCACGCCACGCCACGCCTTTTGGCAGGCAGGGCTCGCAATGACATGGATTTAAATATTAATCGCATCTTTTAGTTTAATTTTTCCAGTATATAATGCCTGGCCGATGATAACACCGCTGACCCTGTTAGGGCTTAGTTTTTTTATCTTGCTGATGTCAGAGACACGACTTATCCCTCCGGAAATAATAATGGGTAGAGTCACTTCTTTAAGAAGCCTGAGCATAAATTTTGTATTCGGGCCTGTCAGCATGCAATCGCGGCTTATGTCAGTGTATATTATGCCGGCCACACCCATCTTATCTAATTCCCGAGCCATAGAGATGGCGGAGATTGAGCTTACCCTTTTCCATCCATGGAAGGCTACTTTGCCATTCTTTGTGTCCAGGGCGATGAAAACATGGATTCCCCGATCAAGTCGTGGAATGACAGAAAGAAATTTTCTATCCAGCAGTGCCTTTGTCCCAAGGATAACCCTATCCACTCCATTCTTTAGATAATATTGAATATGAGCTACTGTCCTTATGCCGCCGCCAACCTGAATGGGAATAGAGAGTTTCCTAGCAATAGTCGCGATTAACTTTTTATTTACAGGCCGGCCGCAAAATGCAGCATCCAGGTCAACTACATGGAGCCTTTTTGCACCTTCTCGCTCCCAGCGCATTGCCATTGCCAGGGGATCGCGCGAATAGACAATCTCCTCTGAGGCGCGGCCTTGCATGAGTCTAACGCAATTACCTTTTCGTATATCGAGAGCTGGAATGATTTGCATTAAAGAGTTCCTTTAGTAGAGGGAATATCCTTGGCTCTTTTATCTATCGTGGTGGCCTGGTCAAGGGCAAGACCCATGGCCTTAAAGACAGCTTCCATGGCATGGTGTATATCACCACCTTCTTTTATGATATCAACATGCAAGGTAAGTTTGGCTTCATCAGAAAAACTTTTTAAAAAATGTTTAATTAACCGCGCATTTTTATCTGTAGTCGTGCATGACGAGTCCCTTTTGTTTGTGCTAAAGAAAAAACCAGGCCGGCCGCTTAAATCCAGAACTACCCGGACCCTGGCCAGGGCCTCATCCATAGGGGCATAGGCATATCCAAATCTCTTGATGCCCTTCTTATCTCCGACTGCCTTAAAAAGAGCTTGTCCCAGCAAAATACCACAGTCTTCTACAGTGTGATGCGCATCAACCCCGAGGTCTCCCCTGGCTTTTAGATCCAGATCAAATAATCCATGTCTGGCAAAAAGGGTCAGCATGTGGTTGAGAAACGGGACCCCGGTATCTATATTGCTTTTTCCTGTTCCGTCCAGAGTAAATTTAACCCGAATATTTGTCTCCTGAGTTTTGCGATTTCTGCTACCTTTTCTTTTTTTCATAACTCCTCAGCCTTTCCAAAAATAAATCATTTTCCATCTTCGTGCCAATAGTTACGCGAAGGCAATTCTTAAGCCCGCCATAGCCATTAAGATTCCGGACAAGCACCCCATTTTTAATTAGATATGAATATAGTTTATCAGAACAACTGCAAGTTTTAAAGAGAATAAAATTGGCCTGGCTGGGATAAGGATATATTCCGTTTAGACGGCACAGATTCTCAAAGACCCTTTCTCTCTCAGATATAATGGTTCTGAGAGAGCGGGTTAAAAAATGGCTCTTCTCTAAAGCAACCCTGCCAGCTACCTGACTGAAGAGACCGAGATTATACGGAAGCCTGACCTTATTGACCTCCCGTATTATGTATGGGTGGCTTATCATAAAACCAACCCGCATCCCTGCCAAACCAAATGCCTTGGAAAAGGTGCGCAAGATTACAAGATTCTTAAATCTCTTTAGATACGGGAGAAAGGAATCCTTACAAAACTCAGCGTATGCCTCATCCAGCACTACCATGGCATTTGTTTTTTTAATTATATTAAGGATATCATCTTTACTGAAACAATTCCCGGTCGGGTTGTTAGGGCTGGAAATAAAAATAATACTCGCATCCTTTTGCTTTAGGATACGTTCAAGCGGAAGCCGGAAACCAGTCTTAAGAGGGATATTTATCGCCTTAGCTCCACAGGAAATACCAATCACCCTATACATGGCAAAGGTCGGACTAAAAAATAATACCTTGCGTTTTGCAAATGTCAGAGTCAGATAGAGTATCAATTCATCAGAGCCATTACCTGCTGTAATCCATTTTAATGGTAACTTAACTTTTTTACTGAAGGCCGTGCGCAGTTTGAGGGCATCGGGATCAGGATAGCGATTGAAGCTCAGTCGTTTTAACTCATTAAAAACGCGGCGCTTGATTTCAGCAGGTAAATCATAGGGGCTCTCATTCGCATCGAGTTTTGCCATGCACTGCGATGTACCACGTGGAGTCGCACTACCGTGCAGGGGTGGAGGGCAAACCTTATATGGGTTGAGACGAGAGATCGCTTTTTTCGGTAAAATTTTCATAAGTTAAAAAAATTTGGGATTTTTCCATTTTTTTATCTTTCTTTCACTCTCTTTATATTAGCGCCGAGGAGGGAAAGTTTTTGTCCCAGCTTATCATAACCGCGGTCAAGGTGATAGACGCGTCTCACCTCGGTAATACCTTCGGCTACAAGTCCTGCTAAAATAAGGGCAGCTGAGGCTCGCAGGTCTGAGGCCATTATAGGCGCCCCGCTAAGATTCTTCACCCCCTTAACAATGGCGCTTCCCTTTTCTAAATGTATATTAGAACCCATACGGTTGAGTTCTGCCACATGCATAAAGCGGTCCGGATAAACCTTCTCAGTTATGACACTTATCCCACGGGTAAGGGTTAATAAACTCATCATCTGCGCCTGCAAATCAGTAGGAAAACCAGGATAGGATAGTGTCGTAACATCCGTCGGTAAAACCTGCCTTCCGCCGCGGACACAGATATCCCGTCCCTTGACATTTACCCTGGAGCCGGCCTGCCGGACCTTATTAACCACTGCCATAAGGTGCTGTGGGTTTGCATTTTTTATCCTCACATCACCTTTAGTAATAGCGCCGGCGATTATAAATGTCCCTGCCTCAATCCTATCCGGAATAATCTTGTATTTTGCCCCGTGTAATTTCTTTACTCCTTTTATAGAGAGGACATGAGACCCTATCCCATGGATATTTGCGCCCATTGAATTCAGGAAATGCGCCAGGTCGCATATCTCCGGCTCACATGCGGCGTTTTCGAGGATAGTCTCTCCCATGGCTAAAGATGCAGCCATCATAACATTGGCAGTGGCAAGGACACTTGAGCCAAATGGGCCGCCGAGATAAATATCTTTACCTTTTAATTTCTTCACCGCCTTAGCGACTACATAGCCGTGTTCAATCTTTATATCTGCGCCAAGCTTTCTAAGCCCATGCAGGTGCAGATCAATTGGGCGGTTACCGATGACGCATCCTCCAGGCACAGATACTGTAGCCTCACCCAATCTGCCAAGAAGCGGACCAAGGACACAGATAGATGCCCGCATAGTGCTTACCATCTCATAGGGGGCCTCACTGCTTGTGAGATTTTTATTCAAAATAACTAAACGATTATTTTTCTCGCTAAAACTGACCCTGCCGCCGAGTGCGCGAAGGATTCTGGCCATAGTAGAGACATCGTGCAGATTGGGAACATTATCGATGATGCACTCTTTATCAGTGAGAAGGGTTGCCGCCATAATCGGCAGTGCGGCATTTTTGGCCCCGCTCATCTTGACCTCACCCTTGAGCCTTGCTCCGCCGGTAATTACGATTTTATCCATGATTAAAAAAATCTACAAGAAATAATGCGGTCACGGTTATTATAGTCTTTCATTATCTTTATATCCTCCCAGCCGTCTTGTTTTAATATTGAGGCAACTGCTCTGGCAGGGCCTACCTCGAGAAGGAGGTGGCCACGGGCTTTAATAAATTTCCTGGCATCATAAGAGATGCGCTTATAAAAATCAAGGCCATCTTCACCGCCGAAGAGGGCTTCATGCGGCTCATAATATTTCACCTCTCCCGGGAGACTCTCCCATTCCCTGCTGGTTATGTAAGGGGGATTGGAGATGATAAGGTTAAAAAATTTGGGACAGTCCACAAAGGGACAGTCCCCATTTTTTAAAGGCTCGAAGAGATCTCCTTGTAAAAACTCTACTCTGTCAGAGAGGCCAAGGCGAATGGCATTTTCTCTTGCAACTTTGAGACTTGGCTTGGATATATCAGTAGCAATAATATTATAACTAGTATTTTTAGCTATGCTCAGGGCAATATTGCCAGAGCCTGTGCAGAGGTCGAGGATGGTGGGGGCAGAAAAATGGTGTCTGTCACTATTTTTTGTGAGGGCATGCTCAACAAGCAGTTCTGTCTCAGGCCGGGGAATAAACACCCCCGGTTTTACATGAAACGGAAGAGAAAAAAATTCTATCTCCCCAAGTATATACTGAAGGGGCATGCCGGAAAGCCTTTTTCCCAGCGCAGCCGAAATCTCGCGGCCTTTTTCTTCATCCACAATTTTTTCGGAATTAAGATATAGCTCCGTGAAGGAAAGACCGAGTATACCTGAGAGAATATAATCTACCTCGCGGGGGATTGCTTCGGGAAAAAAATGGTGTCTGTCACTATTTATTAGTTTTCTCCCTTGCCGCTGCCAGTCTATTATGGTTTTCATTTTTCTTTATCTTTTTTACTCAATGCGTCGATGATCTTGTCTATGTGGCCTTCCATAACATCATCTAACTGATAGAGGCTGAGGCCGATCCTGTGGTCTGTTAAACGGTTTTGCGGAAAGTTATATGTCCTTATCTTCTCACTGCGGTCGCCTTTGCCGATCTGACCACGCCTTTCATCAGCAATCTTCTGAGTTTGTTTTTCCCGTTCATGTGTCAATAATCTTGCCCGAAGGACCCTCATAGCCTTGGCCTTATTTTTGTGTTGAGACCTCTCATCCTGGCAGGATACCACAACCCCTGTCGAAATATGTGTGATACGCACTGCTGAATCAGTGGTATTTACCCCCTGTCCGCCCGGGCCTGATGCCCGATAGATATCTATGCGCAAATCATCCGGCTTTATATCTATCTCAACCGCTTCCGGCTCTATCAAGACAGCTAATGTGGCTGTAGAGGTATGTATCCGGCCGGATGTCTCGGTTATAGGAACCCTCTGCACCCTGTGGACTCCGCTTTCATAGCGTAACCTTCCATAGACACCTTTACCGGAGATACTGAATATTATTTCTTTAAAGCCCTTGTTACGCGTAGAGTGGCTGTCCATTACCTCGACCTTCCATCCTCTATCTTCAGCATAGTGCGAATATAAACGATATAGGTCCGCCACGAATATACTGGCCTCATCTCCTCCTACCCCGGCCCTTATCTCCATGATAATGGATGCGCGGGCTTCATCTTCATCCGGAGGCGTGAGAAGCTCTAAAATCTTCTTTTCCTTCTCCTCCTTTTCTTTTTGAAGATTGGTTACCTCTTCCTCAACTAATGCCTTTAAGCCCGGCTCTTCATCCCGGGATTCTTTTAAGGTAATTGCCCCTTCGAGATCCCGGCAGAGTTTTTCATATGCCCTAAATTCTTCTATAACCCGGGTCATCTCCTTATATGCCTTCAGGTCTTTCTGGTAAAGGGAAGGATTAGAGATAACTTCAGGTTGGATTAGACGCTTGGTGAGGCGGTCGTATTCTTTTTCTAACTTTTTGAGGTGGTCGTATGGAATCAATTGGGATTGCTTAAAAAAAATTTGGGACAGTCCCGATTCTACGAACTTCGTTCCGTAAATCTTGGGACAGTCCCCATTTTTTTATTTATTATATCTTCGCTTGAATTTTTCTACACGCCCGGCGCTATCTACAAACTTCTGTTTACCTGTAAAAAACGGATGACACTTAGAGCAGATCTCTACCCTGATATTCTGGGTAGTAGCGCGTGTGTGGATTACCTCTCCACAGGCGCAGGTAACGGTTGTCTCTTTATACTGTGGATGAATTTTTGCTTTCATTAAAACCTCGCATTTAGTCCTACAGATATACTTGTTTCGTCAAGTAGATGACCTTCAATAAAACAAATAACTGTATCAGTTACATAGATATTTATGCCAGCGAGGGCTCCAAAGACATCAGAATTTTCAGTCTCATCACTACCGCGCTGGCCACCGGCATCATAGTCATACTCTATACTCGAGTCAGAATACTGGCCGCCACCATAGACACTAACCTGAAAAAAATCTTTGACTAAAAAAAGAGCTGCCTGCCACTGATCCGCTGTATAATTACCTGCAGCAGAATCATACCGCGTACTACTGATAGTAACAGTATCTATGCCGCTATCAAATCTCAGAAACTGGGCATCCAGGCCAAGGTGCATACCGCTATCCTCCCACGTTATGAGATTCGCCCTGAGCCCTCCTCCATAGGCAAGATCAACTTCTGATTTTATTTCAACATCATTACCACCGTCATCCAATTCGTCCCTTCCTGCACCTATCTTTACATAAATATCCACATTTTCCAAAGGACTGATAGTACCCTTCACTAAATATCTACTTCCCTTAAAAGCTATATCATTACCTGTATCGGGTTCTAAGTCTTTATCAAAAACAAGCTCAACAATCCCGCCTAATTGAAAAGTATTAAAAGGAATGGCGCTATAGGATTTGCCGGCGATAATCTCATCTCCTACTACAAGGGCCTGCGCCTCATTTTTTGTAAAAAATGTTAGACACAGAATTATAGCAATTACGACAAATATATTCTTCATACACTCTCCTTTCATCTGGATTGCCCTATCAAGCATGTCCTCGGCTGCGATCGGGGATCGGACAATGACTAAACTCAGTTTATCACACAAAAATTTTTTTGTCCACTATTTTTCCCGCAGCTCAATTGGGAATGCGGTTTTAAGGTCGGAAATAATCCGGGAAAAAAAATCATTGACCTCCTCTTCCCGTAAAGTGCGCTCTCGAGAACGAAAGGTAAGCCGGTAGGTAAGCCCCACGCGGCCAGGAGGAATCTGCTTGCCTCGATATAGATCAATGAGCTCGATTTTTTCAAGATTTATATTGCCTGATTTCTTTATGCCCCGGGTTATCTCCCTGCTCACAATTTCTTCCGGCACTATTATAGATATATCCCTGAAACTTGCCGGAAATTTAGGGAGCTCTCTGAAATTGGTGGCCTTGCGCACAGAGGGGATAATGTCGCTCAGATAAATTTCGAAGAAAAATGCCCTTTGATTAATATCATAGGTGGTAAGGGAGCCTATGTTCTTATCCCCTATATAGATGAGAGATGAACAGGCCTTACTGCCGGCGCGAAAATCAACATCCTCTACACCTAATCTATTAAGGAGAAGTTCTATTACTCCTTTTATGTCGTAAAAATCTATTTTTTTCGTTTCCCCTTTCCAATGCTGTATAGCAGCAGTCTCCAGACACAGCGCGCCCAGGCAATATTTTTCATGCGGGGTATTTTCGTTCTTTAAAAAGAATGTCTTGCCAAGCTCAAAAATCTTTATCGCCTTCTCACCCCTGCTTAAATTAAAATTCGCAGTTCCCAGAAGTCCATGCGCAAGGGAAGAGCGCATAACACCCTGCTCCTCTGAAAGCGGATTCTTGATACGTATAGCGCCAGGCTGATTTCCCATGAGGGTGAGGGGGTAAAAACTAAAATTAATAACCTCGTCAAAACCGACGGATGTCATTATCTCTTTTACATTTTCATAAACCTGGAAGCTATATTCCTGTTGTGGAGGCGTGATTGTAATAGAGGGCAACGTTGCCGGGATACGGGCATATCCAAAATGGCGGACTATCTCTTCAATAAGGTCAATCTCAAGAGAAAGGTCACGCCGGAAACCCGGGATACGAATTCTCCAGACTTCCCCATCGCTTTTTTCTACTTTTAGCCCAAGGGCATTAAGGATAGACCTTATCCGGGATTTCTCAATTCGAACCCCCAATATCTTACTAACACGCTTGAGGCGAAGAGAAATTTTTACAGGCTTGGAAGGACGCGGGCATACATCGACCTCGCCTTTTAACACATCACCGCCTGCTAATTCTTGAATCATGGTCATTGCCCGCCGGGAGGCAACTGAAACGGCTTCCTTGTCAGCGCCGCGTTCAAAACGATAGGAAGAGTCTGTAGATATTCCCAATTTTTTTGAGGCGCGTCGAATAGCCCCTGAATCAAAATAGGCGCTCTCAAGCAAAATATCCGTAGTGCCTTGAGTCACCTCGCTCTCCATCCCGCCAATGACGCCTGCAATTGCCTGCGGTTTTTCATTATCCGCAATAACCAGTATGCCCTTATCGAGTTTCCGCGTTACTCCATCGAGGGTGATTATCTTTTCACCTGCTTTTGCGCGTCTGACTATAATCTTCCGGCCTTTTATCCTGTCGAAATCAAATGCATGGAGGGGATGGCCGTATTCCATGAGGACATAATTGGTTATATCAACTATATTATTAATGGGACGGAGGCCCAATGCCTTAAGTCTATTCTTAAGCCATGGAGGGCTTTGTTTGACCTTTACATTTTTGATAAGGCGCGCTGTGTAGCGGTGACAGAGGGCTTTATCCTGAATCGAAACCTTTACATTATTAGCTGCGCGCTCCCTGGATTCTTTAAGTTTGCCAGAATGTAAACGTAACCCTCTGGCGCGCTTAGTTCCCGGTGCCCAGGATGAAAGAATAGCATTTACCTCTCTGGCTATACCTATTATCCCCAGGCAGTCCGGACGGTTGGAGGTGACAGCTATATTGAGGATTGCATCACCTGTATCTCCGGAAGCATCTTTATTTATGGCCTCCACCTCAAGGCCGATCATAGTTAATTTCTCAGCCAGCGCCTCGGGTGTGAGACGGAAAGGAATTATTTCTTTAAGCCACTTATAAGGAACTTTCATTAAAACTGCCTCAGGAAGCGCAGGTCATTTTCGTACAGGATCCTGATATCATTGATTCCATAACGATTCATAATAAGACGGTCAATACCCAGACCAAATGCAAAACCTGAAAAGTCCTCGTAGTTATATCCCACAACCTTAAAGACGCTGGGATGGACCATGCCTGCCCCGCCTATCTCAAGCCATCCTGTGTTAGAACACGTGCGGCAGCCCCGGCCGCGGCAGGGAAAACAACTTATAGAGATCTCAGCGCTTGGTTCTGTAAAAGGAAAATAATCAGGGCGAAAACGCATAGCAGCCTGCGGGCCAAAGATCTCTCTGGCGAATACCTCCAGTATACCTTTGAGGTGGCTGAAGGTAACTTCCTTATCCACCATAAGTCCTTCTACCTGATAAAATGTGTGAAGGTGTGAGGCGTCAACAGCATCTCTTCGAAAACAACGTCCCGGGATGATGACCCGGAGAGGCGGCTTTGTCTTTTTCATCACCCTGATCTGGCCGGGCGAGGTATGGGTGCGCAGGAGATATGAAGATGTCAGGTAAAATGAATCCTGCTCGTCGCGGGCAGGATGGTCAGCAGGGATATTAAGGGCCTCAAAATTATAATAGTCCGTCTCAATTTCAGGGCCATGGGCCACAGTAAAACCCATCATTGAAAATATCCTCTCAATCTCGCTTACCATCTGAGTTATAGGGTGCCTGCGGCCAAGGGAAGGGAGTGTGCCGGGTAAAGTGACATCAAGGCAAGTTTTCTTTCCTGGCTCTTTTTTCTCCCGGAGCAGGTTCCGGTGCGCCTCTTCTAACTTACCTTCACAAAATTTTTTAAATTCGTTAATGACGCTTCCGACAGAAGCCCTCTCTTCCTGCGGGACCTCCGGCATCTTTTTGAAAAGCCCGGCAATTTCACCTTTACGCCCCAAAAAACGAAAATAGATAGATTCATAGCCCTTCTCGTCTTTTATGGATAAAATAGATGAATTAAATTCTTCTCTGAGTTTATTAATCTTTTCTCGCATATGCTAATGCTATCACAGAGAGTTTATTGTGTCAAAATATTTTTGAGGAGCGAATAAAAATTGGTTTGAAGTACGGCGGGGAATTATATAGCTTTTTTGGCGACAGCGCGGAGAAAGGCCTCAACTACCCGGGGATCATACATAATACCGGAAGAACGTTTTATCTCATTTATGGCGGTCTTGCGGCTCATGGCAGGACGGTACGGCCGCTCGGAAATCATGGCATCAAAGCTATCTGCTATTGCCATAATTTTTGCGCCGATATGGATATTCTTTTCTTTCCGACCATCAGGATATCCTTTGCCGTCAGAACGTTCGTGGTGTTGTTTAACAACTTCAATAATCCCATTTAGAAATTCAAGCGGTTTTAAAATCTCCGCACCTTTACTGGTGTGGCTCTTAATCTCTTTCCACTCTGCTGATGTGAGTTTACCGGGTTTGGATAAAATATAATCTCTAACACCGATCTTACCGATGTCGTGGAGCTGGGCAGCGTGCTCGATTTTTTCTATTAGTTCCTCGGACAGATTCATCTCCCTGGCAATAGCCACAGCATAGCGCGCTACATTCTCGGAATGACAGCTCGTATAGTGGTCCCTCTGGTCTATGCTTACTGCAAGGGCCTTGATGGTATTTAAAACTACTTTTCTTAATTGCTGATGTGTGCTGGCATTGTCAATTGCAATAGCTGCCTGGTCAGCGAATTCTTTAAGGGTCTCCAGGTGACGCCTGGCAAAACCTTTTCCCTCGGTGCCATTAGTGATATTGATTACACCGGTAATCGTCTTTTTGAGTTTAAGAGGCACGCTCAGGGAAGAAGGTGTAAAATGTGCCTTGGAAATATTTTTTACAGTCTGCGCTTTAAAATTTTTTACATCCTCTTTCGATAACCCCCTGACTACACCGATATGCATTTTTTCAGTATTTGGGTCGAGGAGCATGATGCAGCCTTTACTGGCATTCAGGAGCGCTAAGGCGCGGTCAATGATAGTGCTGAGGACGTGTTTTAGATTTAGAGATGCGCTTATCTCTTTACCGATCTCGCGTAATGCCGCCAGCTCCTTTACCTTCTTCTTGACGTCATCAATTGCCCGAAGATTCTTTTGCTTTTCCATGATAAAAATTTACATAAAAAATCCCGTTTCCCCACTTCAAGAAAACGGGTGGGATTTATTTCCCTAATATTTAAACTATACCACGAAGATATACTCTTGTCAAGATTTTTTATCTTAACAGACGCAACTCTCCCTACAACGACAACTTTACATACCTAACCTTTTTATGAATTAAAGATCCGCGACGTTTAAGGGTTCTTTTCTGCGAGGTTTTGTGAAGTGTTGAAGAACAAATAATTCGACAAACGCATTACGCAAAACTAGTAGCGTCGTCCACCACCACCACCACCAGCACCACCTTGACGACCTTCAGAACGAGGGCGAGCTTCATTAACGCGAAGCGCCCGTCCCTTGAGATCCTTATCGTTTAGACCTTCAATAGCAGCCTTGGCTTCAGCCTCAGTGGGCATCTCCACGAATGCAAATCCCCTGGATCTGCCACTGAACTTATCCTTGATAATACTTGCTGATACAACCTGCCCGAAGGCTTGAAAAGCCTCCTGCAAATCGGCTTCGGTAAGATCATAAGATAAATTTCCTACATATATATTCACTTTTATCACCTCCTTTTTCTATTTTTTCTATCTGGGGCAATTATATCTAAAATTTAAATAAATGCAATAAAAATCTTTTATTTTTTTTATTCTCTGTGTTCTTCTATATATTTGAACCTATAATTCGTCCTTGAGAGTCTATCGAACAAAACCTCTTCCTGAATAAATGCAGGGGAGGTATCAATGAGCTTCGACAATCCTTCCCAGATGCCAAACCATCCAAGTGGCATGAATGGAATGCTTAACAGCTCTATTGTGAGCTCGGTAAAAAATTTGAAATACATTGCCAGTGTCAGAAAACTTAAAGAAGAGATACCTATCAGGACAAATATGCCCCCGCGGATCCGAATACGCCTGATTTCTTTTTTTCTGCGGAGATACCTCTGTCTGAAATGCATCTTGAGCCGCATGATTACCTTTCTCTCCGCCACAGTATCTTTCAGCGCCAATGGCGCGCAAATTGTAATTACAAAAGTGTCTGCATGGACTTCACGATAGCGCCTTTTAAGCTCAAAAATAAAGTCTTCTGAAACTACCCGCTCACTTACCGGCCTTGGATCAAAATCGGAAAAGATATCATCCCATGTATCGATTGCTATCGATATCTCCTTCAGGTCTTTTATCCTATATTCTGGCTTTACCATTCTATCTTTAATATCTTTGCCATGGTGCCACCAAAGACCTTTTCTTGGACTTCCTTATCAATGTTGAGGGCTTCTAAGGTCTTTTTGTAATCATTTAAAACATCTCCTATCTCATTGCATGGGACATCACTGCCAAAGACAATCTTCTCCCATGCCTCCCTCTGGAGAGGATCGCGGTAACGGGTGGTCTTTGTCCACCACAAAAGCTTGCCAATATCTTCAGGATCCTTTTTCTTTAAGGTAGAACCAGTTATATCAAAATAGAGATTGGGATTCCACCTGGCTGCCATAGCTGCCTCTCCAAACCATGGGTTCCCTAAATGGGCACCAATAATTTGGAGTTCAGGAAATGCACGGGCAATAGTATCTAAGTAAATCGGACGCATGCGATTTGAATTAATATCAAGGTCTTTAAACTTATCGTTTCTGGCTACAATGCCAAGATGAAAAAGGACAGGCAAGCCAACTTCCTCGGCCTTTTTATAAACCGGATAAAAATTCTTGTCATCGTAATTGGCAGGCGGGTTTATCATCTTAAGCCCTGTAAAACCCCTTGATTTATATTCAACTACTTTATCTGGATTGTCATTGCCTAAAGCAACATGCGCAAACCCAATGAGGCGATCCGGATATTTGCGAAAGGCCTTCTCCACATCACTATTTGATGAAAAGCCATAGTAGTCAGGCACTCCCATTAAACACACCTTATCTACATTTAATCGATCGCATTCCCGGACTAATTTTTCTGAATAATCTTTCTCATCTTCTAAATGATGATGCGCATCGACAATCACAGATTATCTCCTCCAGTTTCTACCTTGCTTATATTTTCAGGTAGAATTACGATTTCGACTCGCCGATTCTGCTGTCTGCCTTTTTGTGTATCATTGGAAGATACAGGCATATATTCGCCAAACCCTACAACCCTTAAGCGCTCAGGCCTTACCGCGCACTCATCTAAAAAAAAGTGCAGGACACTATTTGCCCTCGCAGTGGAAAGCTCCCAGTTAGACTTCCACCCGGAATGTTTAATCGGTTGGTTGTCCGTATGCCCTTCTATAGACACATCCTTGTCAGGACAATCGGCATTTAAAATATTCGCTACTTTTATTAAAGTTTTTTTACCTATGGGTTTAATCTTTACCTTGCCGGAATCAAAGAGTATGTCGTCGAGCACAGTAAGCACAAGACCTCTCTCAAGAGACTCGATTTTTACTTTGCCTGATTTAATCTGGCTCTTTAAGTCTCGCATCAAACTATTACGGACAGTTTCAAACTCCTTCTCTCTCTCCTGCAATCTCACGTTTAAGTGTTTTATCTCCTGCTTCTGTTTTGCTATAATGTTATATGGGTCGGGAATTGAAGCACAGCCTGTCAATAACGCAGCACACACAAAAGCACTTACCACTAACGCCGCGATTCTGTTACACATAACACACCCTCCTATATTTAAAAAAATCGCCATCCGCACCAACAAACGTATTTTACCACACCGGAAACAATTACGCTATTATAATATTGCAATTGCAATAATATTATAATTGCAATTGAAGACGGCAGTAGTTTATGGTATTCTAGAATAAAGAGGAAAGACATTGGCAGCAAAAAAGGTTTCACTGGTCAGCGGAAAGAGCCGCAAAGAGTCCGTCCTTCATGCGCTGGACCTGATCCGTGATGATTTGAATCCTATCGGCAATGCGCAGTGTATTCTCCTAAAGCCCAATCTCGTCGCTGTAAAACCGGAATACGCCAATACCCATGTTGAGACAGTAGAATCGGTGATTGAATTCCTGAACCGTGAATTTCCCGGCAAGAGACTTGTAGTGGGAGAAAGTAGCGCCTCGGCTTACTACGCGGGGATGAAAACGATTGAGGTAATGCGTGACTACGGGTACTGCGCTCTCCCGGAAAAATTTGAGAATGTGGAACTCACAGTTTTCAGCGAGGATATTGATTTCGACGAAGTCCCTATACAGTCTGTTGTAGGAGACACACATCTCCGGATTACGAAAAGGCACAGTGAATTTGACTACAAGATATCAATCTCGATCCCAAAAACCCATAACTTTGCCATGGCGACCTTCGGGATTAAGAACATGGCAGGGCTCGTTACACTTGAAGATATGGCAGTGATCCATGGTATGAAGGCCGGGGTGGAGATCGATGCGCCAAAAACACTTTTAGACCGCTTGCCCCTCGGCACAGTCTCCCGTGCCAGGAGGATGCTTCCGAAATGGCTTATCAACACACTGTTTCGGGCATATCCAACATACCGCCGCAGTGTAAAGATAATCCACCATAATATTGTAAGTTTCGCCAGGCTGTTATGGCCGGACCTTGTGATACTGGATGGCTGGGTTGCGATGGAAAGAGACGGTCCTGTAAGCGGAACCCCGGTAGACCTCAGGGCTGTTGTAGCTTCTGCTGATGCCCTAAAGGCGGATGCGTTAGGCGCCCGCCTCATCGGCATAGAGCCGATGGAAATCGGATACCTCTATTATCTCGCACAGGAAGGTTATGGGGACCCGTCTCTGAAAGGTTTAGTCGGTGACAAACTGGAAGACTGCGCAAAAAATTTTATACGTCATGGCACTTATGATATCCAGAGTCAATGGCGCTGATGGAAAAAGGTTGCAGGAATGAGATGATAGGGATAAAATAGACGTAAGGTATAACCATGGCAAGTTTTATAAACCTATCTGCAATTCCATTTTTATTTGCCTTTATTGGCTCCATTTTATTTGTCGCCATACCGCTGTTTATTTTAAAATTAGGGGTTACAGACCCCTTTGTTCTGGCCCTTGCAGGAATCTCATTCCAAATCTGCTATCTGACATTCTGCATTTTACACAGTGTCTTCTCAAAATATATTAATAGAAAAAAAGCTATTATTACTGTTGCCATTCTCTACCCAATTATTATTCTTGGATTCATTCTAACGAAAAAGCTACCTTTTATATTTTTTCTATGTGCTTTCCATGGAATAGCCATGTCCATGTTCTGGCCCACCTATGAATCCCATATAACCGTTAATGTAGACCAATGCCAGATGGCTAAAAATTTACAGGGTTTTAATGTGGGCTGGGGCAGCGGAGTGGTGCTTGGCTGCCTTATGGGAGGAATTCTCTTCAGCATCAATATGCGGGGAGCATTTTATTTCGCTTTCATTATAAGTTTACTGGCCATATATATTGTTTTTCGGCATATCCGGGAGGCTTCTATTGGCCGGATATATAATAATAAAAGTTCTATCAAAGAGGAAAATTCTCTGGAAGTTTCTACAACAAAAAACAGCACAAAACCGTTTCTTGCATTTGCATGGATAGCGTCATTTGCCGTTTGGTTCTGTATAGGGATAATCATATGGCTTTTTCCCAAATTCGCCACTGACAGGGGAATCTCTCCATCAATCATAGGGTTTCTCAGGGCAACGCAGGGAATATTTCAAGTAATAATGTTTTTTATCCTTGGATTATATCACAGGTGGCAATATTCATTTCTCTATCTGATTATTTATGAGCTTGTATTAATACTTGCTTTTGTGATACTTATTATATCTCCCTCAATTGTGTGGTGGACCCTGGCATTTGCGCTTATGGGGATATCTGCCGGATTTATATATTCTTCAAGTCTATTTTACAGCTCACAGGCAAGGACGGAAAAAGTTGAAAAGACAGGCCTTCATGAAGCAGTTTTAATGAGCGGTATTCTGTTTGGAACATTTTCCGGCGGAATTATAGCGAAAATGATGTCTGCAAGCGCTACCTATTCTATGTGTATAGGGGTAATAATTGCCTGCATCGTCCTGCAGGTGTTTATGCGAAGTTTATCGCGCCCTTAGAGATTGCGAAGCGATTTTCTTGGATGACTGTTCAGCTTGTCTAATAAAAGCTTTTGTAATATCTTCGAAAAGTGAGGGCCTGGCTTAAGGCCGCGCTTGATCAGGTCATGCCCGGTTGTATCTACCCTGACATAGCGTAATTTCTTGAAATAGATATTTATATTCTTTTTTGCGAATTTAGATTTAGTTCTGGCCAGGAGAAAAATAATCTCTTCCAGACTCAAGGGATGCAGGAGCGTATAAATGCGCGCAGGAGAAATAGACGCTTTTTGTAATACCTTGAAGAGACGAGAAACCGCCTTGTGAGAACGAAAAAGTTTACTCCTTTCCTTTTTAGAAAAAATAAATTTTTGTAAAACCTCTCCCAGTTCAGCCATTGTCAGGTTATGAGTTATTGCCATAAAGTATATTAACCACAAGGCCAAAAGATCCGAAGAAAAACAGCGTCGGTGTGACTTAATCTCAGAAGAAAGACGGATAAGGAGATTGTGGAGATGCCGGCCATATTTTATTGAGGGATGGATATAGGCCAGTTCATTAAGCTCAGCCATACGCTTTATGGCCTTGATAGGGTTTTCTTCATTAAGTATTGCGACTAATTCCTGACGAACCCTCTCCGGGGAAAGACTCTCAAAAAGCTCCAGCCTCACAGCCCTCTTAATAAGGTCCCGGGTCTCCGGGGAAATGCTAAAATTATACCTCTCGGAAAATCTGACTGCTCGAAAGATACGAGTGGGATCTTCTATAAAACTAAAATTGTGGAGGACCCGTATTTTACCCTGACGAAGGTCCCTTTCCCCTCCATAATAATCTATGAGGTGGCCGAAATGACGGCGATTTAACTGGATGGCCAGCGCATTAATGGTAAAGTCACGTCTTGAGAGATCGGCTCTGATAGAACTCTGGGGGATGACAGTAGGGAGCGCCCCCGGCCGCTCATAGTATTCAGTGCGGGCTGTAGCTATATCTATTTTAAAATTGGGGACACTCACGACAGCTGTTTTAAATTTTTTATGTACGTGCAGCTTCCCGCCCATAATGCGGCTGAGCTTATGGGCAAAGAGAATGCCATCTCCTTCTATTACTAAATCAATGTCCAGGTCTTTTACACCCAGGAGAAGATCGCGGACAAAACCCCCGACTAAAAATATACGCATATGGACCTCGTCACCAAGCAGGCCAAGGGTGCGGAAAAATTTTAGTAATTCAAAAGGCAATCGCTTCTTCATAAGAGACAGCACCGGCCTCTCCTTCTTAGGCTGGATAGTTCCGGATTTTGGTTTTCCGATTTTTATACTGGACTGGACCGCGGAGATAAGTTTCATCCGGGCTTTATCTAAATTTTTCTCCTTGATACTGGCTGAGGCAGCAGTAGTATGACCGCCGCCCCCTAAAATCCTCGTGACCTTCCCTACGTCCAGGGCCCTCGTCTGACTTCTGGCTACAAGCTGTATCCTATCCTCCATTTTGACAAGTATGAAAATGGCATCCAGATTTTCCATCTCTCTTAAAGAATGGGCAAGGACTGCTATATCTCCGACATACTTCGGGCTTGCAGCTTTAGCAATGTATACCCTGAGGCCATGAAAATAATGGGTCTCAAGAGAATGAACCAAATCTTTTAAAATAGTTACCTGGTCATGGTTTAAAGGGAATGAAAGATATTTTGTCACAAGACCGAGATTTGCCCCCTGCCTGATTAAAAACCTGATTGCCTTACGGTCCGATAAAGTGGTGGACGGAAAAGAGAGAGAACCTGTGTCTTCGTATATGCCCAGGATAAAAAGCGTTGCCTCAAGTGAAGTGAGTTTTATTTTCTTGCGCCTCAAAATATCGGTAAGGATTGTGGTGGTGGCTCCGACCTCTTTATAGACAAACTTTTTCGCCGGGATATCTTTTTCAGGTGGATGATGGTCGTAGATATGTATCTCGAGAGCTGTATCCTGGAAAAAATTTTTAAACGGGCCAAGGCGGGATACTGAAGAGGTCTCAACCACAATAAGCCGCTTGATTTTTTCCCGTTCAATCCCGCGGCTTCCGGTAATTTTAAGACGAGTGCCGAAATCGCGAAGAAACTGCTTAATATTTTCCTCCTGTGTTCCAAGAAATGCTATCCTGGCAGATGGATAGAGCTTGCGCGCGGCAACAAGCGAGGCAAGGGCATCAAAATCAGCGCCGGTGTGGGTAACGATTAGATCCATTAAAAAAGGAATGGATTGGATCTCTTTTCTTCTCCAAGCGTAGTCTGAGGACCATGGCCCGGATAGACAACTACATCATCAGGCAAAGAAAAAAGTTTTTCTTTAATAGATTTTAAAAGCGTAGGTAGCGAACCCCCTGGAAGATCTGTCCTCCCTATGGAACCGGCAAAAAGCGTGTCACCGCAGAAGAGGACATTATCGAAAAAAAGGCATATTCCACCGCGCGTATGACCAGGCGTATGGAGAACCTTAAGAGAGATATCTCCAAGGGAAAGGGTATCCCCATCTTCTAAAAAATGGTCCGGTTTGAATGACGAACCGTTTATGCCTGTAAGCCGCGCCAGTTGATTGAAAATCCCGGTGGTAAGAGTTGCATCAGCTTTATGGATGTAAAGAGGGGCGCCAGTTTCCTGTTTAATTTTACTATCGGCGCCTGTGTGGTCAGGATGGCCATGGGTATTGATAATAAACTTAACCCTTGCATTTTTCTTTTTAATAACTCCCAATATTTTCTCCAGGTCTCCCCCGGGGTCGATAACTGCCCATTCATTTTTTTCTTTATCGCCGACGATATAGCAGTTTACTGCAAGTGCTCCGACTATAAGAGGGATTATTTCCATAACGCCTTGAATTCCTTTTCGCTCAATGTCTTTATTCTGAGTTTCCTGGCGCGGTCAAGTTTTGAGCCAGGGTCATGTCCCGCTACAACATAGTCTGTCTTTTTTGATACGGAGGAACTGACCTTTCCGCCAAGTTTTTCTATCAACCTCTCTGCTTCACCACGGGTAAACCCATCCAATGAGCCTGTCAGGACAAACTTAAGGCCTCCAAATTTCTGCGCTTTAGTAACTTTACTAACGGCAATTTTAATGCCTGCCTTTTTGAATCTCGCCAAAACCTTTGAGGTATCTTTTGATCTAAAAAAACGAAATATACTCTGGGCCATTGTCGGACCTATCTCAGGGATTGCTTCTAATTCTTCGAGAGAAGAGTGAGAAAGTTTCTCCATGGTCCGGAAACGAGCACCAAGAACTTCGGCAGCATGGATGCCTACATGCCTTATCCCCAGGGCAAAAATAAAACGCGCAAAAGTTGTTTCTTTAGAGCGGACAATCGCCTCTATCAGGTTCTGAGCGCTTTTCTCAGCCATCCTCTCAATATCTGCAATCGATTTTTTATCCAGAGAATAGAGGTCTGTATAGTCCCGGACCATTCCCCTCTCGACAAGCTGGCTTATGATGGCATCACCCAGGCCGTCTATATCCATTGCATTTCGTGATGCAAAATGCCTGATCCTCCGTTCTACCTGGGCAGGACAACGCACATTTTCGCAGCGAGTTGCGACCTCACCTTCTTCCTTTATAACTGCACTGCTACAAACAGGGCAATGCCCTGGCATAGCAAAAACCTTTTCTTTACCAGTGCGGACGCTTTCCACAACCTTCACCACCTTGGGTATGACCTCTCCTCCCTTTTCCAGGATGACTCTGTCGCCAATCCGGATGTCCTTTCTTTTTATTTCGTCCTCATTGTGAAGAGTGGCGCGGCTGATTGTGGAGCCCGAAAGCTCAACCGGCTTTAGTATTGCAACCGGGGTAAGGGTCCCGGTACGGCCAACCTGCACCTCAATATCCTTAAGTTGTGTTGTGGCCTGCTTGGATTGAAATTTATATGCAATAGCCCACCTGGGGCTTTTGGTAGTAGAGCCTAACACGCCTTGCTGGGTAAATTGATTTACTTTTATGACCAGGCCATCCACTTCAAACCCGAGTTTCTCCCTCTTCTCTTCCCACTCCTTACAAACTTTAACAGCATCTTTCATATTCCTGACTACCTTGATAAAAGGACTCACACGAAAACCCATGTGTTTTAGAGCCTCCAGCGCAGAATAGTGCGTAGGCCAGTTAATTCCTTCTCTATGACCTATCCCATGGACAAAAAGATTAAGTGGCCGTTTTGCAACCTCACGGGGATCCAAGAGCTTAAGTGAACCCGCAGCAGCATTACGGGGATTTGCCATAAGCGCATCTCCATTACGGCTCTTTTCTTTATTTAATTTCTCAAAACCTTTTCTATCTATATATACCTCTCCCCTCACCTCCAGCAAATAAATCCCTTCTCCGTTTTCGAGGTAAAGAGGGAGCGACTTAATCGTCTTTAAATTTACAGTGATGTCATCCCCCTTCACTCCATCACCTCTTGTAGAGCCATGAATAAATACCCCTCTTTCATATTCAAGGTTGATAGCAACACCATCTATCTTTAATTCAATAACATATTCTACAACCTCCCGGGGCTTAAGATTACGGTGGATTCGTTTTTCAAATTCCAATAACTCTTCCGGGCTATATGCATTCTCAAGGCTCAGCATCGGGACCCGATGGGCAACCTGTTTAAATTCTTTAAGAGGCTCGCCTGCTATTCTCTGAGTAGGAGAATCCGGGGTAACAAGGGAAGGGAATTGTTTTTCGAATTTCTCCAGCTCACGATATAGACGGTCGTATTCACTATCTGTTATCTCAGGCTGATCTTCGACATAGTACTTGCGGTCGTGATGTCTTATCTCCTGACGAAGTTTTTTTATTTTATCTTGATCCATAGACTTGCTAAAACCCCGATACTATCACAAAATAAATCCCAGACGGCAACCTCACGTCCGGGCACAAAGCATTGATGGAATTCATCGCTGATTCCGTACATAATTCCAAAGATACATGTCCAAAAAATATGGCGTTGTTTAAAACAGGATCTTGAAGCATTCAGCAATGCCCTTCGAAGAAGTAGTCCTAAAAATGCAAACTCAAAAAAATGAATTAATTTATCTGCGTGAGGAAAAAGAATAATTTTACCCAAAGGTTCAGAGAGAGACGAATAATAAAATATAATCCCTGCATAGATTATAACCGGGATCCAGTGCTTCGCGAACTGTCTTATCATTCTCCTATAGCCAGGCGCATCGCCTCCATCTCAGGAAGACCTGCCTTACGAATCTTGGTCTGGGCCCCGGCTATATCGTATTGAACCCTTTTATATTCAAAAGTGCATTTTTCCGTATCATAGATTAGAAAACATGCCCTCGGGTCGTGATCCCTCGGCTGCCCGATACTTCCGGCATTGACAATATAACGAAAACCTTCTTCTATCTTTATGGATGGAGAAACAAAATATTCAAAATTTTTTCCGCCTTTAAATATAACGGGGATATGAGAATGGCCTATAAAACAGGCCTTCTCCTTAAAAAGTTCAAAATTTTTATATGCCTCGTCAATGGTGTATACATACTGCCATTCTTGAGGTTTATCAAGAGAGGCGTGAACAAAGACACAATCTCTTTCGCTTTTTAAAAGAGGTAATGTGCTTAAAAATTCATTTTCATTTTGGTCAATAATCTTTTTTGTCCAGACTATTGCCTCCTGGGCAAGGGGATTAAAAAGTGAGACAGGTATCATTTCAGCAGCTGCTGCATCGTGGTTGCCTGCTATACAAATACATCCTTTTTCTTTAATGAGTTCTTGTGTAAGACTGATACATTCCTTTGGATTGGCTCCGTAACCAACGATATCGCCCAGGCATATATATTGATCCACCTTTTCATTAAGCATTACCTCAAGGCTTGCTTTGTAGGCCTCTAAGTTAGAATGGATATCAGAAAAGATAGCATAACGCATACTATTAATATAACATAATAATTAACAATCTTCAAAAGAAAGTTAGGAAAAAACAAAAAACCCCATTTTTATATGGGGTTTTTTAATTCCAAGCAACGACCTACTCTTCCATTCCGTTACCAGAATAGTACCATCAGCGCTGGAGAGCTTAACTACCGTATTCGAAATGGGAACGGGTGTTTCCTCTCCGCTATGGTCACTTGAAAAGACATCATTCAAAAAATATAAATAATAAATCAAGCCGCACGACCTATTAGTTTGACTTAGCTAAACCACTTACATGGCTTACACCAGCCACCTATTAAACTTGTGTTCTACAAGTGGTCTTTAGGTGAATTTCTTCACGGGATATCTATTTTTGAGGAGAGCTTGGCGCTTAGATGCTTTCAGCGCTTATCTCTTCCGGACTTAGCTTCCCTGCAATGCCCTTGGCAGAACAACAGGGACACCATAGGTCCGTCCACTCTGGTCCTCTCGTACTAAGAGCAGGCACTCTCAGATATCCTAACACCCACGACAGATAGGGACCAACCTGTCTCACGACGGTTTGAACCCAGCTCACGTAAGGCTTTAATTGGCGAACAGCCAAACCCTTGGGACCTTGTCCAGCCCCAGGATGCCCTAAGCCGACATCGAGGTGCCAAACCTCCCCGTCGCTGTGGACGCTTGGGGGAGATCAGCCTGTTATCCCCGGAGTACCTTTTATCTGTTAAGTTACGGCCCTTCCATACGGCACCGTAAGATCACTAAGCCCTGCTTTCGCACCTGTTTGACTTATAGGTCTCACAGTTAGGCTCCCTTATACCTTTGCGCTCTACGTGCGATTGCCGACCGCACTGAGGGAACCTTTGGACTCCTCCGTTACTCTTTAGGAGGAATTCGCCCCAAACAAACTGCCCACCTGTGAGTGTTCTTATCCTTGAAGATAAGTTAGAATCCCGATATAGTAAGGGTGGTATTCCAGAGTTGACTCCACCGAAGCTAGCGCCTCAGCTTCAAAGTCTCCCACCTATGCTCTACAAACAACATCAAAATCCAGTCACAGGATACAGTAAAGGTTCACAGGGTCTTTCCGTCTAGTCGTAGGTAAACTGTATCTTCACAGTTACTGCAATTTCACCGAGCCTCTCGTTGAGACAGTGCCCAGGTTGTTACACCATTCGTGCAGGTCGGAACTTACCCGACAAGGAATTTCGCTACCTTAGGACCGTTATAGTTACGGCCGCCGTTTACCGGGGCTTCAATTTACAGCTTCTCCCGCAAAAGCGAGATAACCGCGCATTTTAACCTTCCGGCACCGGGCAGGTGTCAGTCCCTATACATTGAATTACTCTTAGCAGAGACATGTGTTTTTGTTAAACAGTCATCTGGGCCATTTCACTGCGATCTAGTTATCTTCTGGTCGCCAGGACCATATATAACTAGACACCCCTTATCCCTAAGTTACGGGGCTAAATTGCCGAGTTCCTTAACGAGAGTTTACTCGAGCGCCTTAGAATATTCTTCTCACCCACCTGAGTCGGTTTGCGGTACGGTCACTAAAAGGACTAACTAGTGGCTTTTCTTGATAGCATGGCTACAATCAGTTCACCCTTTCCGTAGATTGGGCTCCCTAACGCATCTCAAGGTTAATAGCTGTCCGGATTTACCTGGACAGCCCCTCTACATGCTTGGACGCGCACTTCCAATCGCGCGCTGATTTTACCTACTACGTCCCCACTTCGGTCAGACATCCTTCCAGTGGTGCAGGAATATTTTACCCTGCTTTCCATCGCCTACGCTTTTCAGCCTCGGCTTAGGTTCCGACTAACCCTGGGCGGATTAACCTTCCCCAGGAAACCTTGGGTTTTCGGCGAACAGGTTTTCCACCTGTTTTAACGCTACTCATACCGGCATCTTCACTTCTAATCAGTCCAGACGTCCTTACAGTCATCCTTCATTCCAATTAGAACGCTCCCCTACCAGAATCAAAATTGCTTTTGATCCTCTACAGCTTCGGTAATAGGCTTAAGCCCCGTTACATTTTCGGCGCAGAAACACTTGACCAGTGAGCTGTTACGCACTCTTTAAATGATTGCTGCCTCTAAGCCAACATCCTGGTTGTCTCAGCGATTCTACTACCTTATAATCACTTAGCCTATATTTTGGGACCTTAGCTGGTAGTCTGGGCTTTTTCCCTTTTGACCACGGAGCTTATCCCTCGTAGTCTGACTCCCATAAGCCGCTAAAGGTATTCGGAGTTTGAGAAGGATCGGTAGCCCATACAGGCTCCTAGCCCAATCAGTGCTCTACCCCCTTTAGGTTTCTTATGAGGCTAGCCCTATAGCTATTTCGGGGAGAACCAGCTATCACCAAGTTTGATTAGCCTTTCACTCCAACCCACAACTCATCCAGGCACTTTGCATCGTGCAAAGGTTCGAACCTCCATCTTGTTTTACCAAGACTTCGCTCTGGCCATGGGTAGATCACTTGGCTTCGGGTCTACTAGAAGCAACTTTACGCCCTTTTAAGACTTGCTTTCGCTATGGCTCCGCACCTTCCGATGCTTAACCTTGCTACTTATAGTAACTCGCCGGTTCATTATGCAAAAGGCACGCGGTCGCTCAGTTAGACCATAAAGATCTAACATAGAGCTTCCACTGCTTATGGATGTATGGTTTCAGGTACTATTTCACTCTCCTGTCAGGAGTACTTTTCACCTTTCCCTCACGGTACTTGTTCACTATCGGTCACCAGTTAGTATTTAGCCTTAGGAGATGGTCCTCCCGGATTCCAACAAGATTTCACGTGTCCCATTGTACTTGGGAATATATTCCAGAAAGTTTAATTTTTTTCGTCTACAGGGCTATTACCTTCTTTGGCCTGGTTTTCCAGCCAGTTCAACTAAAAATCAAATTTTTTACTTTCCGGCTAGTTTGTGCCCTAGCCCGATTATATCCCACGACCGCAGATAGACAACGCGCCCAAGCTATACGTCTATCTACTTTAGGCTGTTTCCCTTTCGCTCACCACTACTAAGGAAATCGAATTTCTTTCTTTTCCTTTGGGTACTGAGATGTTTCACTTCCCCAAGTCTCGCTTCTCGGTACATAATACCGAGATATAATGATATAACTCATTATTGGTTTTCCCATCGGGTATCTCTGGATCAAAATTTGTTTGCAATTCCCCAGAGCATATCGCTGCTTGCCACGCCCTTTTTCGCCTTTGGTGCCAAGGCATCCGCCATACACCTTTCGTGCTTGATTTATTATTTAATTTTCAAAGAACAAGTATTTCCCCTGTACCACGTTGGGTGCAGGGATTTAAAAATTTTTTAACTTGGTGGAGATGACCGGGGTCGAACCGGTGACCTCCTCGGTGCAAGCGAGGTGCTCTCCCAATTGAGCTACATCCCCCCTTGGTGGGCCCATCTGGATTTGAACCAGACACCCCTGCGTTATCAGCACAGTGCTCTACCTAATGAGCTATGGGCCCTGCATAGTAAACTATACATAAAAAATTAAATAGAAATATAGCCCCTAGTCCTTTTTTTCTCCTTAGAAAGGAGGTGATCCAGCCGCACCTTCCGGTACGGCTACCTTGTTACGACTTCACCCCACTCACTAAGCACACCTTCGGTACCTCTCTCCATAAAATGGTTGAGTCAGTAACTTCGGGTGCACCTAACTCGTTTGGTGTGACGGGCGGTGTGTACAAGGCCCGGGAACGTATTCACCCTGGCGTTCTGATCCAGGATTACTAGAAATTCTAACTTCATGAGGTCGAGTTGCAGACCTCAATCTGTACT
>JADHWT010000054.1 GCA_016783345.1 Candidatus Omnitrophota bacterium
TTTTCGCAAAAAAACGGAACCCTTATAACCAAGGAGGTTAAGACTATGGAAAAAGAGGTCATAAGCGGTGTTACAGCCACCAAAAATGAGGCCAAGATATGTATCCGGGGTGTACCTGATAGACCGGGTATGGCAGCCAGGATATTTAATGACATTGCCAGAAAAAATATCAATGTAGATATGATTGTCCAGAATGTCGGCGAGGATGGATTAGCTGATATCTCATTCACTATTATTGCTGCAGATTTGACTCGAACCATGAAGACAGTGGAAAAGATTCGTCGTGAACTAAAGGCGGAGAAGGTCGAGGCTGACAGTGATATTGCAAAGATAAGCGTAGTCGGAGTCGGGATGCGGAGTCACTCCGGAGTAGCAGCAAAGATGTTCAAGACATTAGCTCAAAGCCATGTAAACATAGAGATGATCAGCACGTCTGAAATAAAGATATCGTGCCTAGTAAGAAAACATCTCGCAGACAAGGCGGTTAGTGCCATTCATAGGAGTTTTAAACTTGGGAAAAAATAAAATAGAAATATACGACACAACCTTGCGTGACGGGGCTCAGGCCGAAGGTATATCTTTTTCCTCTACTGACAAAATGCGTATTGCCAGGAGATTAGATGAGATGGGGTTTGATTACATCGAAGGCGGTAATCCAGGCTCAAATCCCAAGGATATCGAATTTTTTAAACAGGCAAAAAAGGTTAGGTGGAGGTGTGCGAAAATTACTGCATTTGGCAGCACCAGGCGGCCTAAAATAAAGCCCGCACAGGACAAAAACCTTAATACTGCGCTAAGATCCGGTGTGCCTGTTATAACCATATTTGGAAAAAGCTCTCCGCTCCATGTCCGCGATGTTTTAAAAACAAATTTAGAAGAAAACCTGGAGATGATTGCCTCATCAGTGGAATATCTTAAAAAGAAAGGCAGAGAGGTTATATATGATGCTGAACATTTTTTTGATGGTTATAAAGAAGACCCTGATTATGCCTTAAAGACCCTGGAGGCAGCTCAAAGCAGCGGGGCCTCAGTCTTAGTCCTCTGTGAGACAAACGGCGGGACATTACCCCATGAAGTAGCTGATATAATCAGCGATGTCAGGGAAAGGTTTGATTTGCCTCTTGGCATCCACACCCACAATGACAGCGGGGTAGCTTTAGCCAATACAATCGTGGCTGTGCGAATGGGTATTGTCCATGTCCAGGGGACTATTAATGGGTATGGAGAGAGGTGTGGGAATGCCGACCTCTGTACTATTATCCCTACCCTTTCATTAAAGATGGGGTATGAGACCCTGGGTAAAAAAGTCTCCAGGATTCAGGAGCTTTCTCTTTTTGTAAGTGAGCTTGCTAATGTAGTTCCGGACAATCGCCAACCCTATGTCGGCTCCAGCGCCTTTGCCCACAAAGGCGGTATGCATGTAGATGCAGTTAGAAAAAATCCTAAGACATTTGAACATGTTGAGCCGCACTATGTAGGAAACAGGCGCAGGATTCTCATTTCTGAACTCTCAGGCGGAGGCAGCGTAGCGTCAAAGGCCCGGGAATTTAATATTGATATAGAAAAGAACAGTTCTGAGATGCAAAAGGTTTTGAGAAATCTTAAGAAATTAGAACACGAGGGTTATCAGTTTGAGGCAGCGGATGCTTCATTTAAACTTTTTATTCGAAGGATAAAGGGTGAACGCAGAAAATTTTTCAGGCTTGAAGGATTTCATGTGAGTGTCGAAAAATGGCAACAAAATAGGGATACATCCCAATTAATTTCAGAGGCTACCATCAAGCTCAGTGTTAAAGGAAAGAGAGAACATACAGCTTCAGAGGGAGACGGCCCTATCAATGCCATGGACAATGCCCTGCGCAAGGCCCTTGTAAAGTTTTATCCCACACTCGCTGAGATGCACCTTTCTGACTTTCGCGTGCGCGTGCTTGATGCAAAGGAAGGCACTGCAGCAAAGGTCCGTGTGCTCATTACCTCACGCGATGCAAAAGATACGTGGAATACTATAGGGGTCTCAGAAAATATTATTGAGGCAAGCTGGCAGGCCCTTGTCGACAGCATTGAATATAAACTCCTCAAGGATGGGGTAAAATAGTTTTTTCATGTCTCTTCCTCCTCGATATGCTCCCAAGGATGTTGAAAAGAAGTGGTATGCCTACTGGGAGGAGAAGGGGTATTTCCAGGGCAGGGTAGATAAATCTAAAAAACCCTATACCATCGTCATCCCGCCGCCGAATATCACAGGCTCTCTCCATATGGGCCATGCCCTGAATAATACTATCCAGGACATCCTTATCCGTTCCAAACACATGCAGGGGTATAGCACCCTCTGGATTCCCGGGGTAGACCATGCCGGCATTGCCACCCAGAATGTAGTAGAGAAAGAACTTAAGAAGGAAGGGAAGAGACGACAGGATCTTGGCAGAGAAAAGTTTCTCGAAAGGGTATGGCAGTGGAGGGAGAAATATGGACACGTGATTGTTGAGCAGTTGCGCAGACTCGGCTCAAGCTGTGACTGGAGCAGGCTCCGTTTTACTATGGACGAGGGATTGAGCAAGGCAGTGCGTGAGGAATTTGTCTCTCTATATGAAGACGGCCTTATCTACCGCGGCAATTTTATAATTAACTGGTGCATTCGGTGCCAGACTGCGCTCTCGGATATTGAGGTGGAACACGAAGAGACCCGCGGTCATCTCTACTACATAAAGTATCCCCTGAAAGATGGGTCCGGGGAAATTATTGTAGCCACTACCAGACCTGAAAGTATGCTTGGCGATACTGCTGTTACAGTACACCCGGAAGATAAACGCTATAAAGATTATGTGGGTAAAAAATGTATCCTGCCTTTGGTTGGCAGGGAGATTTTGGTGCTGGCAGATGATGTCGTTGACCCTGAATTCGGTACCGGCGCAGTTAAGGTAACACCGGCACATGACGCTACTGATTTTGAGATAGGGAAAAGACATAAACTCGAAGAGGTAGTGGTCATTAATGAAAAGGGGCGGATGACAGACAATGCAGGAAAATACAAAGGCTTAGACAGATTTAAGGCCAGGGAAAAGATAATAGAGGATTTAAAAGAACAGGGTCTTTTGATTAAAACTGAAGACTACGAACACGCAGTTGGAAAATGCTCTCGGTGCCAAACTGTTGTTGAGCCGCTTATATCTTTACAGTGGTTTGTCAGGATGAAGGAATTGGCCAAACCTGCAATAGAGGCAGTTGAGAAAGGTGATGTGCGTTTTGTACCGGATAGATGGACCAAGGTCTATCTCAACTGGATGGAAAATATCCGTGACTGGTGTATATCCCGCCAGATCTGGTGGGGGCACCGCATACCTGTATGGTATTGCCGGGATTGTAATAAAGAAATCGCTTCCAGAACCGATATAACGAGTTGTCCTGATTGTAAGGGTAAAAATTTAACGCAGGATGAAAATGTTCTGGATACATGGTTTAGTTCGGCGCTCTGGCCGTTTTCTACTTTAGGATGGCCTGACGAAACAGAGGATTTAGAATATTTTTATCCTACCGCAACCCTTGTTACGGGTTATGATATAATTTTTTTCTGGGTGGCGCGTATGATTATGATGGGGCTTAAGTTTAAAAAAGAAATTCCTTTTAGAGATGTCTATATTACTGGGATTGTCAGAGACAGGCAAGGCCGTAAGATGAGTAAATCGCTTGGTAATGTTATTGACCCTTTAGATGTGATTGATAAATATGGGACTGACTCTTTTCGCCTTTCGCTAGCCCAGATGTCTACCCTGGGAGGCCAGGATATATTTTTGAGCGAGGAAAAACTTAAAGGTTCCAGAAATTTTGTCAATAAACTCTGGAATGTTTCCAGATTTTATCTCCTCTATGCAGAAAAAGGGGACAGCGCCCTTTTTTCTCCCTCTCATTGCTCCGCAATCTCTCCCCAGGACCTCGCCTCGCAGTGGATTTTGTGCCGCATGAATGAAGAGATTAAAGAGGTCAATTCACTTTTAGACGCGTATCGTTTTCATGAGGCGTCTTCAAGTCTCTATGAGTTTGTCTGGCATGAGTTATGTGACTGGTACGTAGAGTTCATAAAGCCGGGGCTTAATTCTAAAGAAAAGGAGAGCTTTCTTGTAATTTTGGCCTATGTCCTAAAGCGCAGCTTAAAGCTTTTGCATCCTTTTATGCCATTTATTACTGAAGAACTCTGGCATGAGCTTAAACTTGGGAAAGGAGACCTGATTGTTTCTTCCTGGCCGGAGGTAGAGGAAAAATTTATTAAAGAAGATGTAAAAGAAAAGATGGATTTTCTAAAAGAGACTATTATCGCAATTCGCCACCTTCGCACCGAAGCCGGTCTCAAACCCCGGGAGAGGATTCTTATAAAATATAAAACTGACAATCCCAGAGATTTTACCTTAATCCAAACCTATAGTGAATATATAAAGACCTTGACAAAGGCGGATGATATAGTTATCTCTAAGGAAAAATCCGATAAAATAGATCTAAGTATTGAAAAGTATTGACAGGGTATACTGGTTAATTTATAATAAAATCGCATTTAAAAAGTGCTGGTGTAGCTCAGGGGTAGAGCAGGGGTTTTGTAAACCTCAGGTCGGGGGTTCAAATCCCTCCACCAGCTCCAGAAAATAGGAGATAGTATGGCGAAATTGAGCCTGGGGGATCTGGAAGTTAAAGGTAAAAGGGTTTTGGTGAGAGTGGATTTCAATGTCCCTCTGGATAAGGAGACAGGAGAGATTACTAATGATATGCGCATTAAGGCGTCTCTGCCGACTATAAAGCATATTATTGACCATGGCGGGAGGGCAGTTCTTGTCTCTCACCTCGGAAGGCCAAAAGGAGAGGTAGTAGAAAATTTACGGATGAATAAGGTGGCCGAGAGGTTAGAGGCACTTATTAAAATAAAAGTTAAAAAATTAGATGACTGTATTGGGCCGGATGTAGAGAAAGAAGTTTTAGCTATGCAGGACGGAGAGATAATACTCCTTGAGAATGTGCGCTTTCATAAAGAAGAAGAAGAAAATAACCCTGATTTTGCTAAGGCCCTGGCTTCTCTTGCAGATCTTTATGTCAGCGATGCCTTTGGCACAGTCCATCGGGCGCATGCATCTACTCAGGGTGTGGCGCAATTTATACCTGCGGCCAGCGGTTTTCTTTTAAAAAAAGAGATTAATTTTTTTGATAAGATCCTGCATTCTTCGGAAAGACCATTTGTGGCCATTCTCGGCGGGGCCAAGGTCTCCGATAAGATCGGGGTTATTGAGAATCTTATGGAAAAATGCGATACTATCCTTATCGGCGGCGCTATGGCCTTTACCTTTGAAAAGGCCAGGGGAATTGAAGTGGGGAGTTCCTTAGTAGAAGAAGATAAACTAGAAGTAGCGCGTGGAATTCTGGAGAAGGCTAAAGAAAAAAAAGTAAAGATTATTACTCCTTTAGACCATGTAGTAGCTACTGAATGTACTTCTGAAGCCGAGAGAAAGATAGTTGACCGTAGAGAGATTCCTCCCGGGTGGAAAGGCCTGGACATAGGACCCCAAACCATAGATGGGTTTAAAAAAATTCTAGCCGGGGCCAAGACCATTTTATGGAACGGGCCTCTTGGAATGTTTGAAGTGGAGCCTTTTAATCGAGGCACAGTGGAAATAGCCAAGGCTATTGCCGAAACAAATGCCATGACCGTGGTTGGCGGAGGAGATTCTGTAGCAGCGGTGACAAAGGCCGGTGTATTTGATAAAATAAGCCATGTCTCTACAGGGGGAGGAGCTTCACTTGAACTTTTAGAAGGGAAAGAGCTTCCGGGGATAAGTGCGCTTACTGAGAAAGAATAATTATGCCTGAAATTATTATAGCCGGTAATTGGAAGATGAATAAGACAGCTCCGGAGGCTGTGGAGCTGGCAACTAAGATAAAGGATGGGTTGAAAAAAGAAGGACAGTCCCTGAAAAAATTTGGGACAGTCCACAAAGGGACAGTCCCCATTTTTTCTGTTGTAATCTGCCCGCCTTTTACTGCATTAGGAGATGTTGCGAAAGTCCTCAAAGGTTCAGAGATTAAGCTTGGTGCGCAGGATATGTTCTGGGAAGAAGCAGGGGCATATACAGGAGTAATTTCTGCCGGGATGCTTATTTCTTCAGGATGTC
>JADHWT010000006.1 GCA_016783345.1 Candidatus Omnitrophota bacterium
CTCACATAGAAAATCTATACTCTTGGGGGAAAGGTCGAGGATAACCCTGCATGCCTCTCTTTTACAATCCAGCACACGAAAAATATTTCTTTTGCTACGGCGCTCGCAATCAGGACACAATTTTTTTACTTTATCACGAATGTATTCTTCCAGTTTCTTCCTGAAAACAGGGCGGCACTTCTTGCACCCGATATTATTCAATCGAAAAGATAATTTCTTAAGGCGGAGTCCCCGGAACAACTGCCACGCCAGCACAATGATTTCAGCATCAAGGAATGGGTCATCTGAACCGATAGCTTCATATCCTAAATGATAAAATTGTCTCTGCCTGCCAGCTTGAGGCCGCTCATATCGAAACATGGGACCAAAGTAAAAAAGTTTAAGAAGCGCAGTTTCCCTGTATAGATGATGTTCTATTACAGCCCTTGCAACCGGCGCAGTTCCCTCGGGACGCAAGGTGAGAGACCGGCCTTTCTGGTCAAAAAAAGTATACATCTCTTTTTCAACAACATCTGTATCATCACCGATACTGCGGGAAAAAAGCGCGGTTTCTTCGAAGATAGGAGTGGCTATCTCTTCGTAGTGATAGCGGGAAAAAATATGCCGGGCGGTCTGTTCAATGAATCTCAGGCAGGCTATTTTCTGACCCCATAGGTCAGTTGTTCCGCGAGGGGATTTATAAATTATTTTACCCGTTCTTTAAGGATCTTACCAACCTTAAAATACACTATCTTCTTAGGGGGGATTGACACTGTCTCTCCGGTACGTGGATTACGGCCTATCCGCTCTTTTCGATTTTTGATTTTAAATACACCAAAATTCCTGAGCTCAATCCCTTGTCCCTGCGCAAGTGTCTCTGTTATCTCGTTAAGAAGCGCATCCACCACCTTCTGAATCAAAGACTGGGTAATCCCTGTTTTTTGGGCTATGTTTACAGCAAGATCTCTCTTGGTCATTTGGTTTCTCCTCCTTTATAATTGATCGTTTTCTTTAATTGTTTCAATAGGCTTAAATTTCTCGACATTCTCTAATAGCTTTCCCCACAAAACTGTTTCCTTGATTTTGGATTTAAGGTCATATTCGCGGTCATAAACACGGAAACATATATACGCCAGAACTATAAGCACAATAAAAAACACAAAATTATACAGGCAACCATGGCTGCGTCTTTTTTCTTTCACAACAAGTTCCGGCGCCTCTGCGCCTATCTTTCCGCTCTCTAACCTACCCAATAATTCATTTAAACGCAGATACGTCTCATGCCAGTCGGTATAAAATTTCTTTGCCTGTATCTCAGGGGCCTTGATCATATCGTTGAGGGTAGTCGCCTGACTCAATACATTCATAAGATTAAGCAAACTATCCTTCAGGACTTGCTGCCTTCTGGCCAGGGCGGTCTTTATATTCAAAAATTCATCTTCCTGTTCCCTTGTCACGGCTTTATTGGTTTGGACATCTCTTATAAGATTATTGAACTTTACCCAGAGGTCGATTATCTCTTTGAGGCCTTTTATTTTTTCCCTAACTTCTTTTTTTACCATAAGTTACATCCTTTATTCAAATTTTACCCACATTTCACTTTTAAGTCAAGCACATTCGAAAGCCGGGGGTAATTGGGGAGCTACGTTAAGAAACAAACGTTACTGTCTTTTCTCCGAGAAGTGATTCTACCTCTTTCACCAGCTTTGGGCTCGGGCTGCTCCTTAGATTTTCCCCGGCCTGAACAACCGTCTTCGTTTTATCGCTATCTATAAGATGCAAAAAAATCTGGCAATCACCCTGATAAGAAAGGAATATCTTCCTGAGACGCGGCAGTATATCTTCTTCCAGTCCCGGGAGGCGAACCGTAACATGGATCTCTCTGGTCATCCGTTTTTTAACCTCATTGAGGGGGAACATCTCCAGACTTATCACCTTGGGTTTGTCACCGCGCATATCCACACGCCCCTTCACAAAGATAAGACTATCTACATTAAGGAGCTCCTTACTCTTTCCAAATACACCGGGAAATACCACAACCTCACAAACTCCCTCCAGGTCCTCAAGCCTCACAAAGGCCATGCGCTCGCCTTTTCTAGTAATAATTCTCTTTATGGCAACTATAATCCCGCCCAGGTTTACCTCTTCCCCATCCTTCCGTTTTGAAAGTCCTGCTGAAGAGCTGCTTGCATAAGTATGGATCACATCCTCATAACTTGCAAGGGGATGCCCTGTTACATAAAAACCAAGTATCTCCTTTTCATTGGCCAGGAGCGTATTTTCAGGCCATTCTGCTATATCGGGCAATTGCTCAAAATTTGCCCGAAAACTATCCGCTTCTTCAAGCATAGAGAAAAAAGAAATCTGACCTTTCTCTTTATCTGCCTGATTCAACTGCGCCATTTCTAATGCATGGTCAACAACAGCCATAAGCTGGCTCCTCTTCGCTCCCAGAGAATCAAAGGCACCGCATTTTATTAAACTCTCAATAACCCTTCGGTTGACCACCCTTAAGTCTACCTTCTCGCAAAAATCATACAATGACCTGAATGCCCCTTGCTCAACCCTTATCACAGTGATAGAATTTATGGCCTGGGTCCCCACATTCTTTACAGCGGCAAGACCGAAACGGATTTCCTTGCCCACCACTGTAAATTTCGCAAAACTTTCATTGATATCCGGAGGAAAGACATTTATACCCATCCGCTTGCACTCGTTGATATAAAGGACAATCTTATCAGTATTTCCCATCTCACTCGTAAGTAAACTCGTCATGAAGGCTATAGGATGATGGGCCTTAAGATACGCAGTGTGATATGCGATAAGCGCATAGGCTGCAGTATGAGATTTGTTGAAACCATATCCCGCAAACTTAAGTATCTTCTCAAAAATTTTATCAGCAACCCTCTTATTAATATTTTTTGCCTGTGCCCCTTCGATAAATGCCTGATGCTCGCGATCCATAATTTCGGAAATCTTTTTGCCGATAGCCCTGCGGAAAGAATCAGCTTTGCTCAAGCTAAATCCTCCTATTGCATGAAGGATCTGCATAACCTGCTCTTGATAGAGCATCACCCCATACGTATCTTTAAGGATAGGCTCCAATATCGGATGGTCATAATGAATAGCGACCTTACCATGTTTCCGTCTTACATAATCATCCAACATGTGCATAGGCCCTGGCCGAAAAAGAGCTATCAAAGCACTCATATCCTCAAATTTCTCTAATCCAATTTTTCTCGCAAGGTCCCTCATGCCGGAACTTTCAAGCTGAAATACCCCCATGGTCTCAGCCTTGTTTAACAGCTCGAAGGTCTTTCGGTCATTAAGTGAAATCTTACCTAGATCAATCTCCTCTCCCTTCACACGCTTTACAATACCCCGCGTCTCTTCTATTACTGTAAGTGTCTTAAGCCCCAAGATATCGGTCTTAAGGAGTCCAATTTTTTCCAGGTCATTCATCGCATACTGAGTAACTGCTTCTCCGTTGCTTCCTTTAAATAGCGGGACATGTTCAGTTAAAGGTTTTTCCGAGATCACCACTCCGGCTGCATGTGTGGAGGCATGGCGGCAGAGGCCTTCTAATGATAAGCTAATCCGAATGAGTTTACTGATGCGGTCATCTCCTTCGCCCAGGTCCCTTAATTCCGGTTCACGCTCCAGGGCTTTCCCTAAAGTCATACCAAGCTCCTGCGGAACAAGCTTTGCAATACGGTCAACTTCACTATAGGGAATATTTAAGCTCCGGCCTACGTCCCTGATAACACCCCTGGCTGCCATAGTCCCGAAAGTAATAATCTGAGCTACATTCGCGGCGCCATACTTATCAGCTACATACTTTATAACCTCTCCCCTGCGTTCATAGCAAAAATCCATATCTATATCCGGCAGATTAATCCGCTCAGGATTCAAGAAACGCTCAAAAAGGAGATTATATCTAAGCGGGTCGATATCGGTTACATCTAGTAGATACGCCACCAGGCTCCCTGCTGCTGACCCACGACCCGGGCCAACAGGAATATTCATCTTGCGGGCATACTGGACAAAGTCCCAGACAGTAAGCATATAATCGGCATATCCCACAGACTTCATCATAGACAATTCATGATGGAGTCTCTCCTGAGCTACCTTATTCTTCTCCAGCTTCTTTTTCTTGAACCCCTCTTCGCAAAGTTTCTTTAAAAATGTATTTACGTCAGTGCCATCCGGCACCTTATATTTGGGCAAATGACTCTCCCCGAATTTAAGCTCCAGATTACATTCCTCAGCAATAAGCCTGGTGTTACTCAGTGACTCAGGCACCTCATCGAAAAGCTTATGCATCTCAGCCCCGGATTTAAAATAAAATTCATCCGTGGAAAATTTCAAATGTTTTGGGTCATCCAATTTGGTTCCGGTCTGGACACACAAAAGAACCTCATGCGCTTCGCTATCAGTTCTTTCAAGATAATGAGAATCATTAGTCGCCACTAAAGGGATATTAAATTTTTTAGAAATCCTCACAAGTTCTTTATTTATTTTCTTCTGTTCCTCCATGCCATGCGACATAAGCTCCAGGTAATAATTCCCTTTCCCCATCATCTCGCTGTAGCTGCCTACAACCCGCTCAGCCTGCTCTAGTTCATCGCTCAAGAGGAGATGTCCCACTTCACCTTTAAGGCATCCGCTTAAAATTATGAGTCCCTTACCATATTTAGCCAGAAGCTCTTTATCAACGCGCGGCTTATAATAAAATCCCTCGAGGTACCCTATGCTTACAAGCTTCATTAAATTCTTGTACCCGGTCTTATTTTTTACAAGGGCAACCAGGTGAAACGCTGCCTCTCCTATCCCATGCGCAGCCTTTTCGTTATGATCTCCTGGCGCAACATAGAGCTCGCAACCTATAACCGGCTTTATACCTGCCTTCTCACAAGCGAGATAAAACTGAATTGCAGCAAAAAGATTGCCATGGTCAGTCATAGCCAGGGCCGGCATATGAAGAGCTTTCGCCTTCTTAACCATGTCCGGAATGCGGGCCATACCGTCGAGAAGACTGTATTCGGTATGGGTGTGGAGATGGACAAAATCAGTATGCTTCATCAAAACAATATTATCATAGTTTTAGACTTTGTCAAACTGATTTGAAAAAGGCTTATTATTTTTGAGGGAAGACTATTTGCCCATTCCAACAGACTGGGCTTTTTGGAAAATTTTGCCTTCTGTCTTGATCGCAGGGGCGATAATGACCTCAGTAAACTGCATCTCTTTGATATCTTTTGCTCCAAGGTTCCCCATAGAGGTGCGGAGCGCACCTATAAGATTCTGAGAGCCGTCGTCAAGAGTGGCAGGGCCGAACAATATCTCACTAAGTTTCCCAGCTGTGCCGACCTTAATCCTTGTCCCCCTCGGAAGATTTGCATGAGGAGTAGCCATACCCCAGTGAAAGCCTTTCCCAGGCGCCTCTTTTGCCCTGGCAAAAGTTGAACCAATCATTACAGCATCGGCTCCTGAAGCAAATGCCTTGCAGATATCTCCTCCGACACTCATCCCGCCGTCAGTAATAATGGGCACATATTTCCCTGCCTTTTTAAAATAAAAATCTCTGGCTGCGGCAACATCAACCGTAGCAGTTACCTGCGGGACCCCGATACCCAGGACACCCCTTGTAGTGCAGGCGGCTCCCGGACCAATACCTACCAAGATCCCCGCTGGCCCCGCCTCCATAAGCTCCAGGGCCGTCTCATACGTAACGCAATTCCCTATAATAACGGGTATCTTCATCTTGTTACATAATTTCTTAAAATCCAATACCTTATATTTAGAAGAAATATGCCGCACAGTCGTTACTGTAGACTGCACAACAAAAATATCTGCCCCGGCCTCCTGTGCAATAGCTCCTACATCTTCCGCCCTCTGCGGAATAGTTGAGACAGCTGCCAGGACCCCGGCCTTTTTTATCTCTTGAATTCTCTGACTGATAAGTTTTTCTTTAATAGGAGGCTCATACAGTTTCTGGACAAGCCGCGTAGCTTTTTCTTTTGAGGCCTTAACAATTTCACGGAGCGGTTCATCTGGATTTTTATACCTCGTCTGAACTCCGTCGAGGTTAAGTACTGCCACCCCGCCGAGTTTCCCCATCTCTATAGCAAAACGGACATCTACCACTCCATCCATTGCCGCAGCTATTATAGGGATATCTATTTTTAGCTTGCCGAGTTTAAAAGCTACATCCACCTCATCCGGGTTTATAGTTACATTTCCCGGAACAAGTGCTATTTCATCAAAACCATAACAGCGTCTCGCCCTGCGTCCTCTGCCAATCCACATTCCCATATATTGGTCTCCTAATTATTCAGTATTTTCATATTAACACAATTTCAGAGTTTGTCAAATACGATTATTATCTTGAGGGTTTTGCCGCCGTCACGGCTCAATCTTACTGCCTTAGAAATTTCTGAAAGCTTGAGGCGATGAGTAATAAGTTTTTTTACAGGCAACTTTCCTGATTTAATAAAATTGAGACATGTCTTCTGTTCCGCAGGCGTGGAAGAATAGCTGCCGATGAGACTCATCTCGTGGTAGATAAGATTTGGCGATATTGTAACCCGCGCCTTATCACTGCATTCAGCAAATACTAAAACTGTCCCGCCGCTCCTTACATACTTCGCTGCATTTTCAATAGCTTCAGGCACCCCCACTGAAACAAGTGCCAAATCCGCGCAAGGGCAGGCTTGAGCGGGTTTAATAGCCATGTCTGCGCCTAATTCCTTAGCCTTCTTTAAGCGATAATCATTTATATCACACGCAATAATCTTCGAAGCGCCAAATGCTTTAGCCATAAGAAGGTGGAGCAGACCTACAGGCCCCATGCCTATAATAACAACACTATCGCCTTTTTGAAAATTGGCCCTCTTAAACGCGCGCAAAGAACAGCCGGCACCCTCAACTAATGCCCCTTCCTCATAAGATAACGAACCGAGTTTCTGCATCCCGAAACGAACATTCAACGACGGGATGCGGACATATTCGCTAAAACCTCCGGGATAAATATTTGTTTTTTTAAATTGTGGGCATGACGAAAAATTGCCGTGCCTGCAGAACCGGCATTTAAAGCAAGGGATATGGTGGAGGACTGTAACGCGGTCTCCTATTTTAAAAAAATTTGGGACAGTCCACAAGGGGACAGTCCCCATTTTTTTCCGGCCAGGGGTACCCATTTTAATGATATCCCCTGCTACCTCATGCCCAAGCACAGTGCCTGGAGGAACCCTCCTCTCGATAATCTTACTTATATCAGTGCCGCATAAGCCGCACGCCCTGACCTTTAGGAGGACCTCACCTGGTTTAATTTTAGGCAAAGGAACATCTTCTACTTTTATTTTTTTGGGGGAATAATATATAGCTGCTTTCACTTCACCTTTTTCACTATCTCTTTTGCAATGCGATATGGCTTGGTAGCAATGCGGATGGGCATAGTGGAAAGAAATTGTGTCAGGTCCTTGCGCAATTCCTCAGTCAAGCGTCTCGGTTTCGTAAAAAGCCTGTCTACAAATTCAAGGGATTCTACCTCTAAAATTCTCTTCTTATCAAGTTTTATCTCTGTCCCGCACTCCTTACAGCGGATCAAGCTCAATGCGACATCAAAATAATGAATCTCGTGAGGGACCTCCTTCTGACAATGAAGACAAAATAGTTTCGTTTTAATAGTCGTAGTCATGTGTTACCTCCTTAAAACAACATCTGTTCAGCAAATTCTTTATTAAACAAAGGATCTATAGAGAGCTCCACGTGCTCAACACGCGCAGGAATCTCTTCTGCCCTCTTTCTCTCTTCCTGTGAAATGAGGACCATCTTCGCCCCCTCTGAAGCAGCATTTCCTACAAATTTGATTTTCTCTAAAGGAATATCCGGTATAAGGCCGACAACCTTTGCGTTTTCCGGATGGATATAGTTCCCAAAAGCGCCTGCAAGAAATACCTCCGAGATATCTTTATCTTTAATCCCGAGTTTCTTCTTAAGCATCTCTATCCCTGTCCTTATAGCTCCCTTGGCTAATTGAAACTGGCGCAAATCTCTCTGATTTATCTCTATCTTTCTTTTCCCAACTTCCGCTACGACAAAAGAATCGCCCTTGAGGAGTCTGCCGGTATTATCAACAAGACCATTTTTTATCATCTCAGCTACCAGATCCAGAAGTCCGCTCCCGCATATACCCTGGGGTTCTATCCCGCCAATCACTTCATAAGACACCTCACCCTGATTAATAATAACCTTTTCAATAGCGCCGGGGGCTCCCCTCATTCCATGTGTGATACGCGCGCCTTCAAACGCAGGGCCGGCTGCAGTGGAACAAGCGAGAAGTCTATCTTTTGACCCGAGGACGATTTCGCCATTGGTACCGATATCTATAGCCATTTTTATATCTTTAGCTTTATCAATTCCGGTAGCCAGGATTACGCCGACTATATCCGCACCTACAAACCCAGCAATATTGGGGAGAAAATAAATACGGCCATTGGGGTTCACGTCTATCTTTAATTTCTGAGCATTCAAAGATACTGAACGTCTTATAGCAGGGACAAAAGGCATAGTCCCGAGATTGCGCGGAGATATACCCAGGAACAGATGATGCATTGTAGTATTTCCTGCGCAGGTTACATAATAGATATCGTGGGTGTCTATACCGGCGTTTTTGCACACCTTTCCAATCATATTATTTACAACCTCAATAATGCGGCCCGTAAGTTTATTAAGGCCATCAGAACTTTTTGATGCGAAATTTATGCGCGAGATAGTATCGTCTCCATGCACAACCTGCGAATTCATAGCACTTGCTACAGCAACCTGTTCTCCGGTATTTAAATCAATCAAACTCCCCACCACTGTTGTTGTCCCGATATCCAGGGCTAACCCGAATATACATTTAGAGGTATCGCCAGGCTCAATGCCGATCAGTTTCCCATTATCTAATATCCCGGTAACCATGAATTTATTACGGCGAAGTATCTCGGAAATTTCTCTCACCATGTATATGTCAACCCCGTGCCCTGCGTTGTGCGGGGCAAGCCTCTTAAGTGCTGAATTGAGATTCTCCCAATCGGGCTGTGGTTTCTCTAATGTCGGCTCCGGAAGTTTGAGCAACGCCTTACGCACCGGCGGAGCAAACTTTACCCTGCCTCTTTTACCCTCTGTCAAAAACTTCTGCCCGTGGAGCCTGACCTCTTCAGGTATCAGGATATTCATCTCTTTATTAATCGTAGTAATGCAGGCAAGCCTGTAACCTTTCTTAATCTCTTCCTGGGACAGATGCTTCTCCTCCTCAGGTGTAGGGGCATCCACACCTTCTATCACCTCTACCCTGCACTGTCCGCAATTACCAAGACCTCCGCATGGGGCATCGATAATAATACCTGCCCTGGCAGCAGCCTCTGCTACTTTCATGCCGCGGAGGGCATACACACGCCTTCCTTCCGGCTGAAACGTGACCTTAATTTCTTCCATTAATTAAATAGTGACAGACACCATTTTTTTGTCATTGCGAGCCTGGCGAAGCAATCTATACATTCCCCAATTTCTCCAAAATCGTCCGCTTTGGTGTAATTCCGACTATCCTGTCAGCTACCTCCCCATTAGAAAATATCAACATACTCGGGACGCTCCTTATTCCGAATCGGTTAGCAATCTCCGCGTTTTCATCTATATCAATCTTTCCCACAACTGCCTTGCCAGCCATCTCTCCTGCTACCTCTTTCAGCACAGGTTCCATGGCACGGCACGGGCCGCACCACGTTGCAGAAAAATCAACCAAAACAGGCACTTCGCTTTTTAATACCTCTTTCTCAAAATTCTCTTTATTAAGCACCTTCATTTCTTCCTCCAATAATCTATCTCCTTTTTTTTATTATCCCACACTCTGCTATTTTTAGCAATACTCTACTATTTTCATTCTCCAAGCATGGCCTCTACCTTCTTAAGATGGTCTATGGAAAGGCGATCTTCCGGGTGCATACTAACTATACGTTTCCATTCTTGATATGCGCCTCTTACATCACCCTTCTTTAACAAGGCATGGGCAATCATCCTGTCAATGTAATCCGGGTGAGGGAAACGGATAGCCCGGCGGAAATATTTTATCGCCTCATCATAATTCTCAGCCTTGTGAAAATATGTCCACCCTGTCTCAAAATAAAGTTCATAGCGATGAGGATTATTGATAATGCCCTCTTTTAAAAAATTAAGTCCTGCTTCAAGCCACTTCTCCTTGTCTCTAACTTCTGCTTCATGATAGATATTATATGCCATGTGCCATCCCGCTATGCTCCAGGCCTGAATAAAATGCGGCTGTAAAAAAGTAATAGTGCGGTAGAGCGGAAGTATCTTATACCACTGCCCTTTATGGAAATACATATCGCACCTCAGCCACAGTATATCCGCTGCTATCCCTCTAAACCCGCCGAGTATAATGCCGCTCACCATATCCCCCGGTAAAAGCACAATCCTCTCAACCAACCCCTCTTCCACTCTCCTCTCATTTATGCGCATCTGGAGAGGGAGGATTAGCGCAAAGCTAAGCGCTATAATAAAAAAAGATTTCATGCCAGCTTTATACCTCCCTCTCATTAAAAGCCACATATGTCAGCATCATAACACACACTATATACACCATCGCATATAAAAAACAGCTTCCGGTTATACCTATGGGGAGGGCACTGCCTACTACAAGTTTATCCTTGACCTCAAACCTCTCCAGGTCCGGGACAATATAGCTAAAAAAAATAAGAAAAAATTTAATAAAGGCCCCTTCCATCCTTTCACCCAGATGTCTTATATAAGTAACCAGATGCCCGAGGAGATAAAAAAATAGAGAGAATACAATATTGATTAACGGGGAAAGAAATGTTGAGCCCATAATAACAATAGAAGAAAATATGAGAAGTGTGCCATAGATGAGCGCGAGGGCAATCATGAGGTCACCTTTTATTGCCCCGCCGGATAGAGAAAGCACTGCGAGAAAGATGAGGCTCATTAGCGAATGGCTTAAGAGGACTACTCCTGAGATACCTAAAAATTTCCCAAGGATAAATTCAAAACGGCGCACCGGATATGTCAGGACAGTGTAGATAGTCCGCTTTCGAATTTCATCCGGGATAAAATCACTTGCCAGAAAAAGCGCTATCATCCCTCCAAAAAAGGATATTGTGACAAGCCCTATATCGGTCATAAAGGCTATCTCCGCGCCGGGGGTAATAGATGTAAAGATCCTGGAGACAAGAATAATAATAAGCGCAAAAAAGATAGAAAGATATATGACTTTTTTATTGATAGATTCTTTTATAGTTATGAGGGATAAGGTAAAGATTCGCTGAATCATTTCGAAAAATGGGATGTGTCCCTATTTTTTATGGTCCTGATATAAAATTCCTCTAATTTTTCTCTCACCTTAACCTCTACCTCGTCTTTAACCTCAAGGAGGTCCGTAAGTGCCCCCATGGTAATCAACCTTCCCTCATAGAGGATACCAATCCTGTCGCATAGCGGCTCAGCCTCAGAGAGAAGATGTGTGGAAAACAAGACTGTCGTTCCTTCTTTTTTGAGTTGTTGGATAATATCCTTTATCTCTCCCGCCCCGATCGGGTCAAGCCCGATAGTCGGCTCATCTAATACACATAGCTCCGGCTCTTTGAGCAGCACCTGCGCCAGCCCCATACGTCTGCTCATCCCTTTAGAATATTCTCGTAATGGCTGTGTCCTTACTCTATCCAATCCGACAATATTAAGGACGCGGTCTACTCTGTTATTTAATTCCTTGCCTTTGAGTCCGAGTAATTGTCCGTAAAAACAAAGGGTCTCTGAGGCATTAAGAAACCGGTATAAATAAGATTCCTCCGGCATAAATCCAATTTTAGACTTAAGGCTTATATCTCGCGGCGGCTTTCCCATGACAGACACCTTACCCGTAGTCGGAAAAATAAGACCGAGCATGAGTTTTAGTGCTGTAGTCTTTCCCGAACCATTTGGGCCAAGCAGGCCGAATATCTCGCCCTTATGGATTTCAAGATTGAGCTCGGAAAGCGCCCGGGTTTTGGGCCTACCCCAGAAATCCTTATAGACCTTTGTAAGATTCTCAGTTTTTATAATCGACATCTTTTTATATCTCCCTGCGTTTAAATAAAATACCCGTCAATAAAAATATAGCCGTCCCATAAAGGAGGCTATAAATTCCTGCCAGACCAATGTATCTCCACGATACATCGGTCCCGAGCACAAGGCTGTCAGAGCAATTAAAATTTTCAAAATTAGGTAGAATAGTATATAGCCCCTTGAGTAAAATCCATCCTAAAAAATTTTTCTGGTCAGCCAGAGAACTAAGATAATTAGTTAAGTGCCCGGCAATGTATAGAAAGAGACTAAAGGCGATAGTGAGGAGCGGTGAAAAAACTACAGAAAAAAACAGGACAAGCGTAGAAAAAACAAGGACCTTCATATAGATAAGTATTATCCCCTTCGCCATAAGCGGATCCAGGCCCCCTTCCTTTAGATATAGAATACTATAAAAAATGGCAGTCATAATTAAAAAACCTATAAGGAGGGCATAGAGATAAGCGCATAAATTTGCTATAAGGATATGCGTGCGGGTTACAGGATTAGTAAGAATAGTATAAATGGTCTTATCTTCTATCTCCCTTGGTAGGTGGCGGCTCAAACCGAATAGTATAAAAAGAATCCCGAATAGCTTTATGGACATAAGCCCAAAATCTTTTATAATCTTTATTTCCTCTCCCCTGGTGAAAAACGCAAAGGCATTAGAGGAGGCAAGCATAAGAAATACAAAGAGAAGCAAGACCTGATAGACCCTCCCTCTCTTTATATCGTAATAAGCTGTTTTAAAAATTGGTAAGACCGATCCCATCAATCTCCTCTCAATGAGAAAAAAGTCCGATAAATCCCATGAATGCCAATGACGAGAGGCCGGCTGTAAGAAATGCAATCGGAAGTTCTTTAAGGCTCTTTGGAACCGGCACAAGGTCAAGCCTCTCCCTTATCCCGCTCATTAAAAGCATGGCAATCATAAAACCTGCGCCGGCACCGACTCCCTGGACAAGCGAATTTACTAAACTGTATTCCAGCGCAGTCCCGTCTTTAAAGAACATATCAACATTGAGCACTGTTACTCCCATGACAGCGCAGTTAGTAGTAATAAGCGGAAGATATATACCCAGGGCGCGATAGATAGGAGGAGCTATCTTACGTATAACCATCTCTACCAATTGCACCAGCGTAGCAATGACGAGTATAAATGCGATTGTGCGAAGAAAAATCAGGTTTAGAGGAACAAGTATATAATTATACACAAGCCATGTTACCAGGGACGCCAGTGTCATGACAAAAATAATAGCAAGGCTCATCCCCATTGCGGGTTTTGTCTCGCGGGAGACACCCATATAAGGGCACAGTCCCAGAAAGCGCGAGAAGATAAAATTGTTGACCAGGACTACATTAAAGAAAATGACTAAAATTCCAGCATTCATCGTTTTTTCTTAAGTTTTAAAGCTCCGAGTAACAACCCCATTGTAAGTAATGCCCCTGCCGGCAGAATAAATATTGCAGCAGGGTCATACCCCGGTATTATATTTATACCCCATAGAGTCCCCGCCCCGACGAGCTCCCTGATAAACGCAATAAGACACAGCGCCAGTGTAAATCCAAGCCCCATGCCCAGACCATCAAGAATAGAATGGACAGGTGAATTCTTGGATGCAAATGCCTCAGCGCGGCCAAGTATCATGCAGTTAACCACAATAAGCGGGATATATATACCAAGCTGTTTTTCAAGGGCAGGGCTAAATGCCTTTATAAATCTCTCTACCATAACGACAAATGTGGCAATAATAACAATGTAGCACGGTATCCTTATACGGCTCGGGATAAAATTTCTTATAAGTGAAACTATGGTATTGGAAAAGACAAGGACAAATGTAGCTGCAAGCCCCATAGCTATGGCATTGGGCAGAGATGTGGAAATAGCCAGGGCCGGACAGAGCCCGAGCGCGAGCCGCAAAAGTGGATTCTCTTTAAAAATCCCTTTAGTAAATTCCTTCACCTTCCATCCCCCAAAATCTCAAAAAGCCTCTCTACGGTTTTCTTAACTGATTCTGTTACTGCGCGGCTTGAGATAGTAGCGCCACTTATAGCCATAATGTTGGGTTTCCTGCCATCCTGCCCGGAAAACTGCGATTTGAAACTCTCCTCTGAAATTTTTGCGCCTAACCCCGGTGTCTCTTTCTGCTCCAGTATCTTGATAATTTTTATAACACCGGCCGTATCCACCCCAACCATAGTTGCAACAGCCCCGCCATAACCTTTACCAGTAGCTATAATCACATATCCTGAAATGTCCTTCCTTTGCTCGTCTTTATATGCCTTATAGTATCCAAAATCATCTTTTGTTATTTTTTCAAATCCACCTTGTGCATCAGGCATAACCTCTTTAAGAGATCCCTCTATCTCTGACAGCTCCATTGCCTCAATACGCCCTTCCGTAAAGACATAGGTAAGCGATAGACAAAGGGCCGCGCCAAGACATACCAGAAACAAAACAAATCCGAGTTTCAAAATATCACGCATTGGATTTTTTTCTTTCCCCAAATACCCTCAACCTCGTATGCCTGTCAATGAGAGGCGTGGCAGCATTCATCAGTAATATGGAATAAGACACCCCTTCCGGATATCCGCCGTATAGACGGATAACAGATGTAATAATCCCGCATCCAATTCCAAAGATGAGCTTCCCTTTCGGGGTAATAGGGCTCGTGACATAATCCGTTGCCATAAAGAATGCCCCTAAGAAAAGCCCGCCTGCCAATATATGAAAAATAAAACCATTGGGAATAGATTTCTCAGCTATAAGGGTAAAGGCAGCTACTGTCCCTATGAAACTAAATGGGACATGCCAGGTAATATATCTCTTGCATAACAAAAATATTGCGCCAATTAATAAAAGAAGGACAGACGTCTCTCCGATACATCCGCTGACATTCCCAAAAAAAAGTTCCCGCCATTCCGGAAGGCCTTCCATTACAGCGCTTCCCTCTTTTAAAATAGCCAAAGGAGTTGCTCCTGAAACCGCTGCAACTCCACGCACCGCATGAGGTGCATGCCACCCACTCGTCATATGAGACGGCCAGGCTGCCATAAGAAATACCCTTCCGCCTAATGCCGGATTAAATATATTGCATCCAAGTCCTCCAAAGGCCTGCTTGACAATCGCGACAGCAAAAAACGCGCCAACAGCAACTACCCACAACGGCACACCAGGCGGAAGATTAAATGCAAGCAGAAGCCCTGTTAAAAGCGCACTCCCATCCCGTATATTTCCTTTTTTAATCGCCAACTCAAGCAAAGCAGAAACCCCAATACTTACTCCTAATACTGCAATAACCCTTGCCCCAAAAAAATACACACTTCCTATAGTAGCCGGGAGCAGGGCTATCACCACTCCCCACATAATCTTCTCTACGGTTACGCCGCTATGAACGTGAGGACTTGAGGAAATTTGCATAAGTCTTTGCCTTTTTCATAAGGTGTGTCATGTGACGGGTTGCCGGACATACATACCCGCACACACCGCATTCAATACAATCAAAAACACCAAGCTTCTCAGCTATATCAAATCTATCGCTCTCTGAGGCAAGAGATATCTCATACGGCATTAGATATACCGGACAGCTTTCCACACATCTGGCGCACCGTATACATTGCCGGTGATTATATTCTATCACCTCTTCTTTTTTCATTGCCAGTATCCCTGATGTCCCTTTTATAACAGGGACATCTAAATTGTGCTGGCTAATCCCCATCATCGGGCCGCCCATAATAACCTTGCCTGCGGAATCTTTCTGGAAATTACAAAAATTAAGTAACTCAATAAACGGTGTGCCGATACGCACCCTGAGATTTTTTGGCTCTTCCACTGCTGACCCTGTTACAGTAACTACCCTCTCTATAAGCGGCTTTTTCTTAATAACCGCATCCCTCACTGCCACAACTGTCCCCACATTCTGCACAACGCATCCAACATCCAGGGGCAGTCCCCTCCTCGGGACCTCTCTTCCAAGGATTGCCTTGATAAGCTGTTTTTCCCCGCCTTGCGGATATTTTGTCTTGAGCCCGACAATCTCTATATCTTTTCCCTGAACAGCCTTTGACATTGCCGCAATACACTCCGGCTTATTTAACTCTATTCCTAAAACGACTTTCTCAACTCCCAAAACTTTCTTCAGTATCTCTATCCCCTCTACTATTGCCGCGCTATACTCCAGCATAACTCTTTCGTCACTGGTCAAATATGGCTCGCACTCTGCCCCGTTTATAATGAGAAATTCTATTTTTTTATTTGCCGGGGGGCTCAGTTTTACATGTGTAGGAAATGCCGCTCCACCCAGGCCTGCAATACCTGCGCTTTTAATAAGATCTTTTATATTATCCGGGGAACCCTGTACCGCGTCGGAGGCAGAAATCCATTCATCCTTTTCATCAGATTCGATGACAACTGATTGTACCTTCATCCCTAATGGATGAGGTCGCGGTTCAATAGCTGAAACTATTCCGGAGAGAGAGGCGTGAACCGGTGAAGAGATAAAGGCAGAAGTCTCTCCAATAAGCTGTCCTGTCTCTACCCTTTCCCCCTTCTTTACTATTGATTCATTAGGCCGGCCTGTATGCTGACTAAGAGGGATTATAACTTTCTTAGGCAGGGGGAAATCTTCTATCGGTTTACTGCGTGTCGTCTCTTTTTTTTCAGGAGGATGAATTCCGTGCTTAAAACTAACTCTGCGCATTTTTTTATTATACCATGAAAAAATAATATGTCTATATCAAGCTAAATCAAGCTAAATCGGCCTTTGGCCGATAGCATAAGTCCACTTTCTATAGTTTCCTAAACCAAGTCAAATTCCCTACCTTCTCTCTACCAGGACCTCTCCGATTTTAAAACCTTCAAAAAAGATTTCATAGGTACCCGGCCAGAGAAATGGAGAAAATCTTGTGGTCTCAATATGCCTCAATACCTCCCCCTTCCTCCAATAAGAAGGTTTTAATATCCCATGCCCTGTAAAGGGTGAGAGGGTAAAATTTTGCCGTTTGCCTTTAAACTCGATTTTTATTTGTTTTTGCCCTGAAAATTCTTTAAGCTTTACCAGCTCAAGCTCCAGCCAGAAGAGTCCACCCTGCTTGCTTCGGGAAGGAAAATCTGCCTTAACCAACCCTATCTCTCCCCCTGCATAGAGGACGGGTGATGTAGCGGGCTCTTCGGCGATAAAAATTCCCCTCCAGGTCATGCGATTATTAAGCGGGGGATTCCTTTTAAGTAAAATAAACCCATCTTCTCTTTTTACAAGCCCCATTCCCTCTTCGTCAATAAGTTCTTTAAGCCGTGCAAAATATCTCTCTCCTCCGGGGGTTCCATCAGGAAATTTATCTCCTTTAAGATCAAGCACGGCATATTCATAATCCTTGAGACTGAAATCTCTATCTTTATTATAATTATAGTCAGCGAGATAGATATTTAACTTTTCCCTCTGCGACAAGTGGCTCGCCAGTCCTACCTGGCTGTAGATTGATCCATCTTTTGGAATAGCCTTTAAAAATTCTTTACCGATATAACTATGTCTATCTAACTTATATTCAGGTGAAGGCCCAAAAAAGAGCAGGGTAAAAAAACTAAATGATAAAAAATAAAGAGAAAGCCATTTCTTCCTCCTGACTACTTGAAGAGAGGCCACCAAAAAAATTGCTAAGATTGTGCCGGAATAATAATTAAAAATCCTCGCTTGCGCAGGATTAGAACTACATATATTTAGCAAAATCTCCGGCATGGCTATCAGGGAGAGAGGAGAAAAAAGCGGAAGAAAACCAAACGGCAAAAACAAAAAAAACAGATAGAGTATCCTGTCAAATGAAAAAACCGTCTTTAATAAGGCGCAGGGATTTAAGTAAGAATATATAGCATTTACTTCCGTTAAAAATCCTGTCCTGCTTTCTACTGCAAAGAGAGGCATGATTATGTATATGGTTACGTAAAACCATAGCAGGCTAAAAATAAGGAGAGAATATCCCAGAAATTTTCTAATCTTTAAGTCCTTTCTAAAGATTAAAATATATAATCCCAGGGCAAAGACTACAAAACTTACATTCTCCTTACAGCACAATGCAAGCGCACAAAAAAGAAAACTCATCCTTGCAGAACCCCTTTCAATAAAATATAGAGCCCACAGGAGAAAAGGTATTGCAATAGTTATAGTATGAAAAGAGGTATAGGAAATAAGCGTTATTATGAAAAGATAAGCTAATGTAACGATAAGGCCATTAAATTCGGTAGAGCGTCTCTTTGCTATTAGATATACAGCTATGCCTCCCACGCCGACCAATAGTGTCTGCACAAACAAAAGCGTCTCTGGTCCTGGCCTGACCTTATAAAGGAGTGCAAAAAAATAAAGAATAGGTTTAAAATGCCCGAAGAAATAATTTACACCATACATCGGAGAAAAACTCCTCCAGGTCTTTGACATATACCAGATGAGCTGGTCATTTACAGCCAGCATTGTGTTGGATGTATACAGGGAGTTATATTCCATTATATTCACCCATGTTACGCGTGAGATATATATAATGATTGAAATTATTGCGAGCGGAAAGAATACTTTCGGGGAAACCCTGTGACCCACGTGGTACCTGGTCCCAACCCATCCCAAAAAAACAGATATGGCTATGAGGGCGATTAAATATATCGGGTAGATGTAGTAGAGATATGGCTCAGACATAACATCTTACTATATCACATTCGGGTTACTTTTTCTCAAAAATATGTAATTTTTTAAGATCGAATTCTACATCTACTACTTCGCCTTGCTTGAAACGCACATCCGTAGTCAACAGAGAAAATCTATGCTCATTGATAGTGATATGAAAAAATCTCTCCCTTCCCATTGGCTCAATCAGGTCAATTTTTGCTTTAAGATACTGACTCCGCTTGCTTTTCCATGCACGTAGTATAGGTGCAGGAATGTGTATATCCTCCGGCCGGATACCAAAAGCACAGGATCTACCTTTTAACCTCTTTAACTCCTCTGCCTTATCATCCGGCATTTTAATTTTCTCCCCACCTATAATTATATAGAACTCTTCTCCTTCTTCTGAAACCTCTGCCTCAAATATATTCATAGGCGGAGAACCTATAAACTTAGCTGCAAACTCACTTGCCGGACATTCATATAATTGGTCCGGTGTCCCTATCTGCTCGACTCTTCCGTCTTTAAGTAATGCAATTCTATCTCCTAAAGTCATGGCCTCAACCTGGTCATGGGTAACATAGATAGTTGTTACGCCTAATCTTTGCTGAAGCCTCTTCAATTCATCCCGTGTTGATACCCTTAGCTGGGCATCAAGATTAGACAATGGCTCATCCAGAAGAAATACATTAGGATAGCGCACAATCGCCCGGGCAATAGCAACCCTCTGACGCTGGCCTCCGCTAAGTTCACAGGGCCTGGCGGAAAAAAGATTTGATATCTCAAGCATGGCACCTACACGCTTTACCGATTCTTTAATTTTTGTTACATCTTCTCCTATAATCCTTAAAGGGAAGGCAATATTTTCAAATACACTTAGATGTGGATATAATGCATAGCTCTGGAAAACAAAAGCGACATTTCTCTCTTTAGGCGTAAAGAATATTTTTTTCTTAGCGCATGCAACTACTCTATCATCAAACCATATCTCCCCGCCGGTCGGCTTCTCTAACCCGGCAATCAAATTTAAGACCGTAGATTTACCGCAGCCGCTCGGACCAAGCAGCACAAAAAATTCATTGTCCTGTATCTCAAGGTCTATTCCATCTACTGCGCGGACACTCCCCCGGAGTGACGTAAATTTCTTTGTCAAGCTGACTAGTTTTAACTTCATCCTTTCACCGCCCCTCTGGTAAGGCCCTGGATAATATGTCGTTGAAACATGATCGTCAATATTACAACAGGGATTGTGGTAATGGTTGATGCTGCCATGATATCTCCCCAGGGTAGCTCTCCATGTAACCCCTGGAAAAGTGCAATACCAACAGGGACAGTGCGCGCATGGTGGTCGGACGTCAGCATCAGCGCAAACATAAATTCGTTGAATGCAAATATAAATGCAAGCAGGGCAGTAGAAAAAATCCCTGGAGCAGCAACAGGAAAAATTATCTTACGGAGTATCTGCCATCGGGAACAGCCATCAATAAGCCCTGCCCTGTCGAGGTCCCTGGGAATCTGCGCAAAATAACTTACAAGTATCCAGAGGGATAAAGGCAAAATCCAGGCAATATACGGAAATACCAAGGCCCTGTATGTATTTATCCATCCCACACCTGCCATGAATTTAAAAAGATAACTTACGAGACTTATCTGCGGGAACATCGAAACCGCCAGGACAAAAAATAATATGAAGGTCTTATGAGGTAAAGAAAGCCGGGTTATAGAATAGGCAGCTAATGCCGCTATAAGCACACAAAAGCCAGCGCTTATTCCGGATATTACGAGGCTATTTCTTAGATAATCGATAAAATGTAGAGACGGGGTCGTTAATACTGAATAATAATTTTTTAGAGTGAAACTGAAAAGGGTCCGGGCAGAAAGAAAATCAGGCCTCGAGCTAAAACTTACCAAGGCCATGAATATAAAAGGAAGAATGCAAAAAATGACCATAAAGATTGAACCAGCTATAATAATGATGAATTTTACTTTCTCTTCCTTCATATTACTTCTTTCCCCCACTTGCCTATCCTTACATAGAAAATAGATAGGCCAAGGGCAATGATAAAGAGCACAACTGACACACTGGAACCATATCCAAAGTCGCCTGCAAGAAAATATCTGTAACCATACATGGAAAATGATGTGGTTACGCCGCCGGGCCCGCCCATGGTAAGCACATATACAAGATCAAAAATCCGGAGTGCATCAATTGTCCTGAAAAGAAGTGCTACGATGAGCACAGGTTTAAGGAGAGGTAAGGTAATTTTATAAAATCTCTGCAAAAAATTTGCCCTGTCTACCCTTGCCTGCGCATGAAGCTCTACAGGGATTGCCTGTAAACCAGCAAGTAGGATTATCGCTACAAAAGGTGTTGTCTTCCACACATCTGAAATCACCAGAGAAGAAAATGCCCCGAGGTTTGAGCCCAGCCAATTTATCGGCGCATTCGTAAGACCCAGCTTCATAAACAAAAAATTTGCCAGACCATAATGATAATTATAAATCAGTTCCCACGTGCGGGCAGATATCGCAGCGGGTATTGCCCATGGTATAAGCACACAGGCGCGAAGGCACCCTCTAAACGGGATAGACTGGTTTAGAATCACTGCAAATAGAAGTCCAAAAATCATCTCTAAAGGCACGGAAACTATTAGAAATAACATGGTAAACCGAAATGCCTGCCAGAAACCCGGGTCTTTAAAAAGATATTTATAGTTTTCAAAAAATATAAATTTCTTTTCCAGAAAAGAGATATCCTTGAAAAGACTCGTAAAAATTGCCCCAGCCACAGGCAAAAGGATAAAGGCAAGAATAAATACGATAAGCGGAAGTAAAAAACTATAGGCCTCTCGCAGCTCCCTGTAATTTCGTATTTTATTTATATCTTTCAACAATCTTTTGCGCTTCTTTTTCTGCGACGAGTAATGCCGCTTCCGGGGATAAGGCACCGGCGAGCACTGCATTTATATACCGTTGGAGGACCTCTGATATCTGGGTATAATAAGGAAGAAGCGGACGTGGATGTGCATTTTCAAATACATTTCGAAGGCCTGCGAAATGGGGAAGTTTCCCAAGCACGTCTCGATCTCCGTATACATCAACCCTACCGGGATTCCAGCCAAGTTCCATAGCAAGCCTCTTCTGAATATTATAGGAAGTTACAAATTTAACAAATTCCCAGCTCAACCCTTTCACATCGGAATATTTCGAGATGCCTATATGCCACCCGCCCAGTGTTGAAACACTTTTGCCGGATTTAAAATGAGGAAGTTTTGCTATTCCGACTTTATCCCGAACCAACGAATCCTGGTGCTGGTGAAGTGACCATGCATACGGCCAGTTGCGTTCGAAAAGGGCATTGCCGAGCTCAAAATATGCCCTCACCTCTTCCTCCTTCATCTCTGTAAAGGTGCTGGGGGGAGATATTTTGTATTTAGTTATAAGCTCATTCATAAGTTTCACTGCCTCTATATTCTCGGGCGTATTCAATAATATCTTATCTCCTTCAAAATTAATCCCCCCTTCATTCGATACTGCAAATTCTAAAAAATTACATACCAGCCCTTCATACTGGGCACCCTGCCACACAAAGCCGTAAAAATCAGGATTGGTCTTTCTAATGTCTCCCTGTATCCTGAGAGAATATTCAATAAGCTCTTTCCATGTCTCAGGCGGCGCCTTAATCCCATACTTTTCTAAAAGGTCTTTCCGGTAATAAAGAAGTCCGCCGTCTATATATACGGGGAGAGCAATAAGGGCGCCCTTGTACCTATCTGCGAGGTCCATTACCTTTTCAAAAAATACCCCGCGCCCAATACTGTCTTCCCCCGCATAGTCATCGAGCCCTGCAAGCCAGTTAGAGGCTGCAAACTGGGCGATCCAGGCAACATCCATAAGAAAGACATCGGGATTACTCTTTTTAGATTTTAAGGAAATGACAAGTCCCTGGCGGCGCTGGTCAGTATCAGTGGGCTGGCGGAGGATATCAACCTTTATCCCTGTTTGGTCCTCAAATTGAGTTATGAGCACCTCCCAGAATTCTAATTCATTAGGCGCCCCGCCCACGGAAAAGGTAACTACCTTCTCATCTTTCCTGGCGCAACCGGCAAGGAGGGTTATGATAATAAGAAAAAAAACTAAAATCTGGCATAAACGAACACATTTCATGTTCGCTTTACGTCTTATTCACATAGAGTGTCTGCGTTGGATAAGCAAATTCAATTTCGCGTTTTTCAAACTCTTCCTTAATCGCAAAGTTAATCTCCTGCTGGATATCCATATATTTATTGTAGTCCCTGCTCATAACATAGTAGACAACTTCAAATACCAGACTAAAATCCCCGTAGGCAAAAAAGTGCGCGCGGTCAAAAGTTGTATCCTTAACATTTTTTATAACATTCGTGATAATTACCGGTATCTCTTTTACCTGCTGGAGGGTGGTTTGATAGGTTACCCCGAGCTTAAAAACCACCCGTCTCTTCCCCATCCTCTTGTAATTACGCACACGGGAATTCGTAAGGTCAGTATTGGAAAACACCAATTGCTCCCCGCCCAGGCTGCGCACCCGTGTGGTTTTAATTCCGATATGCTCTATAGTCCCCAAATAATCTTCAAGTATGATAAAATCACCAATCTCAAACGGGCGGTCAAATAATATGGCAAAATAACTAAATAAATCTCCTAAGACTGCCTGGGCAGCCAGGGCAATGGCTATACTGCCAATGCCTAAAGTTGCAATTACTGTATTGATCTTAAAACCAAGATTGTCTAAAAGAAGGATAATAGCAAAACCCCAGACAATTGCCTTTATTGCCTTAACTATTCCTTTAAGGCTTTGGTCCTGGGCTACATCCCTTCCCTTCTTTACCCAATGAGTTTCAAGGCTGTAATTAATTATTGACAGTATAAAACGAACGCCGAAAATAGTTAAAAGGACTAATCCTAAAACATCAATCCCCTTCTTTAAGCTGGGATCTAAGGTCAACCCCAGGACACCAAGATAAAAAGCGCCGAAATAGAGTAATGGGAATAAATTTTTTCCGACAAGACGGATTAAAAAATCGTCTATGGTAGTCGTTGTTTGCTTTGCCCATGCCTTAAGACGCTTTAAAACAATAATTTTGAATAATCGAATAATAAGGACATTTATGAGAAAAGTTAAAAGACAAATACTATAATCGTTTTTCAATATTTCAGATATATTCATATCAAACCCCCTATCAACGCAATCCCGTTATCTTGTAAGAGGACCCAGGCCTTTAGCCGTGACAATAGCTAAAGTAAGAGAAGTGATCATAAACACGATGGCCAAGATTGTAGTTAATTTTGAAAAAAAAGTGCCGGCGCGTGTGCCGAAAAGTGTCTCGGTAGCACCGCCAAAAGCAGTGCTCAAATCCCCGGCCTTACCGCTCTGTAATAAAATCACAACAATAAGAACAAGCGCTACCACAACATGTACAACAGCCAATACTACAGTAATCATGAATTCCCTCCATATTTAATTATCTTTAAAAATGAATCGGCATTTAAACTTGCTCCGCCGACAAGAGCGCCGTTTATATCCTTTGCTTCCATAAGCTCTTTTGTATTTTCAGGTTTTACGCTCCCGCCATATAAAATACTTAAAGAGGAGGAGATATCCTGGGAATACAATTTTGAAAGTATCCCTCTAATAAACCGGTGCATTTCCTGCGCCTCGCCCGGGGTTGCAGTCTTCCCTGTGCCAATAGCCCAGACAGGCTCATATGCTATCACACACTTTACGACATCCTTCTCATTTATCGCTCTTAATGCGCTTCTAATCTGCCTCTCTACAATAACCTCTGCCTCGCCCTTTTCCCTTTCCTCAAGCTTCTCGCCGCAGCATACAATCGGCCGTAACCCTGAGGAAATAGCGCGTTTTATCTTTCGGTTTACATTAAGATCTGTCTCTACAAAATAAATCCTTCGCTCTGAGTGACCCAGGATAACAAATTGACATCCTGAAGAAATAAGCATCCCGGCAGAAATTACTCCTGTATATGCCCCTGCTTCTTCCCAGAACATATCCTGCGCACCAAGCTTAATCTCTGAACCTTTGAGGACTTTCGCAACATCTCCTAATGCAGTAAAAGG
>JADHWT010000055.1 GCA_016783345.1 Candidatus Omnitrophota bacterium
TATATAAAGTGGACTTAAGCTATCGGCCGAAGGCCGATTTTGCTTGCGCCTTTAAAAACCAATGGTATAATAAAATCCATGAACATACAAGAATTGTGGGAAAAGGCGGTCCGTGAAACAAAAGTCATAAGGCCGAGACTCAAGTCTCTTTCAACGCATGCCGCTACTGATCTCCCTTATATCTTTTTAGCTGAATCCATTGTAAACCGCGGCGATACAGTGGTGAGGAAGGGAAAAATCTCTGTTGAAAAACCTACCCTCATCCTTCCGCACAATATCCCCCAGTTTGAAGGGTTTGATTTTGAAAAGGAATTTAATCTCAACCAGGATACTGTAACCAATTTTTTGCTGATAAGAGGTGTAAAATTCCCTTCATTAAAATATATTCACGAGGCATCCTCTCTCGATGTGTTTGAGGGGCACCTCAAAAAAGCCGCAGCTAAATTTTCCGATGAACTTGCCAGAAAAGAAGATGTGGATGCAGGGCTGATTTCCGGCGCAGATGATTCCTGGCCGTTTTCAGTTCTTATCTTTGTATGCACTCAGGTGATCCGCTCAGCACCGAATGATATCAAACGGCTTTTTGAGGATTGAACCCCTGCAAGGCCCTTTAGAAAAAATTAGTGAGTATTGCTGGAGGATCCCCGCCTCATATAAACCCGGTATGCGCGTGCCCGGGATTATCTATACGGACGAAAAATTACTAAAGGACATCCAGCGGGATAAGGCAGTTGACCAGGTAGCCAATGTTGCATTTCTGCCGGGGATTGTAAATGCCTCTTTCGCCATGCCTGATATCCACTGGGGCTATGGCTTCTGTATCGGCGGAGTAGCAGCGACGGATATTGAAGCAGGCGGTGTGATTTCACCCGGGGGAGTCGGATTTGACATAAATTGCGGCGTACGGTTATTAAAAACAAATTTTCAATACAATGATATAAAAGACAAAATCAGAGATTTAATCTTCGCGTTATTCTCGAGTGTCCCTGCAGGCCTGGGTTCAAAAGGAGATATAAAGGTCAGTGAAAAAGAAGAAAGAAAACTTTTAGTCAAAGGCGCAAAATGGGCAGTGGAAAATGGCTATGGCGTAGCGGAAGATTTAGAATGCACCGAAGAATACGGGGCCATAGAAGGCGCAGACCCTTCAGCAGTTTCTAAGAGGGCATATGAGAGGGGTAAGGCGCAGTCAGGGACGCTTGGTTCAGGAAATCATTTCCTGGAGATACAGGTTATTGACCAGCTCTACGATAAGACCCTCTGCGACAAATTTGGTCTGAATTTAGGCTTAGTAACCATAATGATACATTCCGGCTCCCGCGGTTTAGGTTATCAGGTATGCGATGATTATACAAAAAGTATGATTCATTGTCTTCAAAAGTATAATATAAATGTGCCTGATAGACAGCTTGCATGCGCGCCGGTCACCTCTTCTGAAGGGCAGGCCTATCTTTCCGCCATGAAGTGCGCAGCCAACTATGCCTGGGCAAACCGGCAGTGCCTTATGCATCTTACGCGCAAGACCTTTGAAAAGGTATTTGGTATGAGCTGGCGCAAGATGGGTATGCATCTAATATATGACGTTTCCCACAATATCGCCAGGATAGAAGAGCATTGCGTAGAAGGAAGGAATAAAAAACTTTGCGTCCATCGTAAAGGCGCAACGCGCGCCTTTCCTGACCAGCCCGTGATTATCCCGGGTGACATGGGGACAAATTCTTATCTCCTCGTCGGGACACAGAAGGCAATGGAAGAGACTTTCGGTAGCACCTCTCACGGCGCAGGCCGGGTGAAATCGCGGACTGCTGCTGCTAAATCCGTAAACCTGAATACATTATTGAAAGAATTAGATTCTAAGGGTATAATAGTGAAGGCCTCAGGCAGGAGGACGCTTGTGGAAGAAGCCCCTGAGGCGTATAAAGATATAAATGAAGTAATAAACGTAGTCCATAACGCAGGGCTTTCTAAGCGGGTATGCAGGATGAGGCCGGTAGGTGTAATAAAAGGGTGAGATGCTGGATTTAAAATTTATCCGGGAAAATAAAGATCGTGTCAAGACCTCTCTTAAAAATAGAGGGGTAGACTTTCCCCTGGATAGATTACTCTCCAATGAGGAAAAAAGGCGCAAGGTCTTGACAGAGCTCGAGACTTTAAGGTATAAGCGTAATACCAGTTCCAAAGAAATCGGCGGTCTCAAACAAACCGGCAAGGATACAAAAAAAGAGATGGCTGCTATGAAAGACGTATCTAACCGGATTAAAAAGATGGAAGATGAGCAAACAGTTTTGAATAAAGATATAGACGACTTAATGCTCATGATCCCGAATGTCACGCACGAGAGCACCCCTGTTGGCAGCGATAATACGTTTAATAAAGAGATAAAGACCTGGGGCGCAGAGCGGAAGCCGAAGTTTAGTTTCCCCCCGCGCTCTCACCTCGAGATAGCGAAAAACCTGGGGCTGATTAATTTTTCTGCTTCAGCTAAGATGACAGGAGGAGGTTTTGCTCTTTTTACGGGAATTGGCGCAAGGCTTGAGAGGGCGCTTATAAATTTTATGCTTGACCTCCATACCAAAAAACACGGTTACAAGGAGATTTCTCCTCCACTTCTGGTGAACCGGCAGAGCATGACTACTTGCGGCCAGTTACCCAAACTGGAAGAGGATATGTACAAATTAAAAGATGAGGATTATTTTCTTATCCCTACGGCTGAGGTCCCGCTTACCAATATCCACGCTAAAGAAATATTGGAGGCTTGCGACCTTCCATTATATTATACTGCCTATACCCCGTGTTTCCGAAGGGAAGCCGGCGCCTATGGCAAAGAAACAAAGGGACTCATCCGCGTGCACCAGTTTGATAAAGTAGAGCTTATGAAATACGTAAAACCCGAGACATCCTATGAGGAGCTTGAGAAACTCCTCTCTGACGCTGAAGAGGTCCTGCAGATGCTGGAGATTCCGTATCGCGTAGTGGCCCTTTCTACAGGAGATATAAGTTTTGCTTCGTCTAAATGTTATGACATCGAGGCCTGGGCCAGCAGCCAGAATGCGTATCTGGAGGTCTCTTCCTGCAGTAATTTTGAGGATTTCCAGGCCCGCCGCGGCTCGATCCGCTATCGGGAAGAAGGCAAAGTTCGTTATGTCCACACCTTGAATGGCTCAGGTCTGGCCTTGCCCAGGATAGTTGTGGCGCTTTTAGAGAATAATCAAAAGGAAGATGGCAGTGTCACTATCCCCAAAGCCCTTCAGCCTTACATGGATGGGATGGATGTTATAAAGTGAGCAAAAATTGGGACTAAAAATAGGGACTGTCCCTATTTACGGAACGAAGTTCGTAGAATGGGACTGTCCCATTTTTTGGAGGCAGTTGTCCTTTTTTTGCTATTTTTTTATTCGCCTTGACATAATTAGTTGTTTCATTTAAAGTAGAAGCTAAAGGAGGAAATGAGTTATGGCAGAATACGGCAAACCGGAAGATCTCGAACGTATAATTAATTTAGGCAAGCAGAAACTCAGTAAGTTCGGAGGACTGGCCCCGCTTATAATCCTGGGTCTGTTAGTATTGATAGCGCTAAAAAGCACAATCTATTCTATCGGCCCGGATGAGGTAGGGGTTCTGCAGCGCTTTGGTAAATATACTGCCACAACCGGCTCAGGGTTACATGTGAAATTACCTTTTGGTATTGACAAGGTAACCCCTGTAAAAGTTGAGCGTATATTTAAAGAGGAGTTTGGGGCAAGGACTCTTCGTGCAGGAGTGAAGACCAGGTATTCAGCGAGTTCTTATCTCGATGAATCTCTGATGCTTACAGGTGACCTCAATATCCTGGATGTGCGCTGGATTGTGCAGTTCAGGATAAAAGACCCTGTTCAATTACTTTTTAATACGAGAAACCCTCAGGAGAATGTCCGGGATATTTCCGAAGTAATTATGCGCAGGTTTGCAGGTAACTACCGGGTAGATGAGACCCTCAGCACAAAGAGAGAGGAGATTGACGACCTTGCTCATATCGAGATGCAGAAGATACTGGATAAATATGAGACAGGGATTCAGATTGTTACTGTGAAACTGCTGGATGTAAATCCACCTGATGAAGTAAAGCCGGCCTTTAATGAGGTCAATGAGGCAAAACAGGAGAGAGAAAGGGTAATCAACCAGGCACGCCAGGCCTATAACAAGGTTATCCCGCGCGCTAAAGGTGAGGCTGAACAAACAATACGAGAGGCTGAAGGATATGCCCTGGACAAAATAAACAGGGCAAAAGGTGAAGCAGAAAGATTTAGCGCAGTACTTGCGGAATACAAGAAGGCCCCGGATATAACCCAGAAGCGGCTGTACCTGGAGACAATGATGGAGGTCTTACCCAAGGCAAAAGAGAAATATATAATTGACCCAAAGCAGTCTTCGATATTACCTTTACTTAATCTTGGCGCGAAAGGAGGGAGCAAATAATGAAGGGGTTTTTAAATATATTTATTGTCGTATTTGTCTTAATAATACTTATAGCTATGAGCGGGGTGATATATGTTGTGGATGAGACCAAGCAGGTAGTCATCACCCAGTTCGGTAAGCCGGTTGGTGAGCCAATTACCACAGCCGGCCTCCGTTTTAAAAAGCCGTTTATCCAGAAGGCGCGTTTTTTTGAGAAACGACTTCTTGAGTGGGATGGCGATCCCAATCAGATTCCCACCAAAGACAAGAAATATATCTGGGTTGATGTCACTGCCCGCTGGAAGATTGTTGATGCTTTGAAATTCTTGCAGTCAGTGAACAATGAAATGGGAGGTCATGCCAGGCTTGACGACATTATCAATTCAGCAACCAGGGATGCGATTACAGGGCATCTCCTTGTTGAGACAGTAAGAAATTCCAATCGCATTATAGAAGAGGTGGAAGAAGTTGGCAAAGATGTAATAATTACTGAGGAAGCTCTTGAACGCATAAAAGTGGGCAGGAAGGCATTAGAAAAGGTAATCTTACACGACGCAAAGGAACTTGCTCCTCAGTACGGCATAGAACTTATAGATGTGCGTATTAAGCGTTTAAATTATGTGGAAGATGTAAGAACGAAAGTCTATGAGCGTATGATTTCCGAGAGGAAGCGCGCTGCCGAACAGTATCGTTCCGAAGGTCAGGGTCGCAAAGCTGAAATCGACGGCCAGAGGGGAAAAGAACTAAAACTTATTACATCCGAGGCCTATAGAACGGCAGAGGGTCTAAAAGGTAAAGCAGATGCTGAGGTAATAGGCATCTACGCCGGGGCGTATAACGCTGGCCCTGAGTTCTATTCATTCTTAAAGACCTTGGAGACATATCGAAAAACCATTGATGATACCAGTACTATAATCCTGACCACTGACAGTGACTATTACAAATATCTGAAAGGCCTGGATCTTATCAAAAAATAGCAAAAATTGGGACTAAAAATAGGGACTGTCCCAGATTTACGGAGCTTTGCTCGTAGAATAGGGACTGTCCCATTTTTTGGTGCGGACAAATTTTCGGAGGGATGGCTGAGTGGTTGAAAGCGGCGGTCTTGAAAACCGTTGTTGCTTCACGGCAACCGAGGGTTCGAATCCTTCTCCCTCCGCCAACTCGAACAAAGGCCTGTCTTTTGGAATAGAGAAGAAAAATCGGCGTCGTGGCCTTCGGCGGTCGTAAATGTCGGGGAAAAAGAGGTTTTAATTTTTGCCCTCGGAGAAAAAAAAGAAGAATTTTTTCTTGAAATGAAATCAAAGGGCTGAAGGAAAGAAAAAGACAGGTTTTTATCTTGCAAAACGAAGTT
>JADHWT010000056.1 GCA_016783345.1 Candidatus Omnitrophota bacterium
CTTTTATATTATTCTTTTCCATATATCTCCCAAGCCCATCTATAATTTCTAAAGCTGCTTTTGGATTAATAAAATTGGCTGTGCCAATAGAAATGGCTGCAGCCCCGGCTATGATAAATTCAAGTGCATCCTCTAAAGAAGCTATACCCCCCATTCCGATAACAGGGACTTTAACAGCCTTCGCTACCTGCCAGACCATTCGCACTGCTATAGGTCTTATTGCCGGACCGGAAAGCCCTCCGGTTGTGTAGCCAAGACGCGGACGACGGGAGTTTGTATCGATAGCCATTCCGAGAAAGGTATTAACTAGAGAAAGGACATCGCTTCCTGCTCCTTCTGCGCTTTTCGCTATAGCAGTTATATCAGTAACATTTGGGGTAAGTTTAGTAATAAGGTTTTTTTTCGTTGCCCGGCGCACTGCCTTTACTAATTCTGCCAGAAGTCCGGCATCCTCTCCGAATCTCATTACTGCCTTTTTTACCCCATTAGAAATCCCATTTCCAACGGGGCGCACATTGGGGCAGGATACATTTAATTCTATAGCAGCTATTTCGTTAACCCCGTCAAGTCTATTGGCCAGCTCTATATATTCATCTATAGTTTCTCCGGCAATATTTATAATTAGAGGGACATCAAATTTTTTTAAAAGTGGCAGCTTAGTGTCTAAGAAATTATCTATACCAACATTCTGTAGACCTATAGCATTCAGCATTCCTGAAGGGGTCTCCCAGATACGCGGCGGGGAATTCCCTTCACGGGGTTTTAAAGTAATTGTCTTTAATACAAGCGCCCCTAATTTTTCAATACCCACTATATCTTGATATTCCAGGCCATAACCAAAAGTCCCTGATGCCACCAATACAGGATTTTTGAGTATTAATTTACCGAGAGATGTAGTTAAATTCACCATTCCACCTCATCCCCCCAGAACACCGGGCCATCTGTACATATCCGTAGATATTTGCCGTTAATCTTTTTGACACAACTAAGACATGCCCCAACACCGCATCCCATTCTTTCTTCCAGAGACACCTGCACCCTCTCACCCCATTTTTTAGTAATTTCTACAATACCCTTCATCATTATTCCCGGACCACAGCCAAAATAATCGCCGCCTTTTAACCTGCCTTCTTTACGTAAGTTAGATAATAACTCTGCGGTCGTCCCTTTAAATCCCTCGCTGCCGTCATCCGTAGAGGGGTATAGAGAAATACCTGTCTTTCGAAATTCATCCAGACCGATCAAAAATTCTTTTTTCTTTGCACCGTATATAAGGACAATATCCCTTGGATTTATCTTTGCCTTAGAAATCATTTCACTAATCAGAAACGGAAAAGGCGCTATACCTACCCCCCCTGCTATTATTATCTTCTTTTTACCATTAGCCCTGAACCAGAATCCACGACCTAACGGACCAAGAAGGCTTATATCCTCTCCAGACACCCGCATTTTTAAAATGCCAGTCCCTTTTCCTATCACCTTGTATAGAAAAAAAAGGGTTTTTCCTTCTATCTTATAGAAACTAATAGGACGCCTCAGGATTATACCTTTTTCGTCGCCGCATTTTATGTGGACAAATTGTCCTGGTTGAGGAAGAGGGGCTATTTCAGGAGATTCAACCTTTAAAACGAAATGACCAGGGGCAACTTCATCATTGCCTGAAATTTTAACCGTTATTAATTTCGTTGTAGACAATTTTGCCCTGGTGTATTGTCATAACCGCCTTTCCTTTAAGGGACATCCCGTGGAAAGGCGTATTGCGGCTAAGAGAGAAAAATTTATCTTTATCTACCACCCATTTCTTTTCAAGGTCAAGGATAGTAATATTTGCTTTAGCGCCTATAGAGAGGGTGCCTTCACGAAGCCCGAGAATTGCAGCAGGGCCTGTTGTGAATTTTTTTATAATCTCTACAAGCTTAATCTTTTTCTCGTGGTAGAGGACATTAAGCGCAAGCCCAACCTCTGTTTCAATCCCATCTATGCCTGAGGGAGCAAGACTATATTCAACCTCTCTCTCTTCTAAAGAGTGCGGCGCATGGTCAGATGCAATGGCATCAATAGTCCCGTCTCCCAGACCCTTAATAATCGCTTCTACATCTTCATGAGAGCGAAGGGGAGGACTAACTCTGGTATTAGGGTCGTATTCTTTGACTGCCTCGCTTGTCAGAGCGAAATGATGCGGCGCTGCCTCAGCGCTCACTCTGAGTCCTTTCTTCTTGGCCTGACTTAAAAGTTCCACACCTCCTCTTGTAGATACATGCGCTATATGTAGTCTCCCGCCGGTTAACTCAGCCAATTTTATATCCCTGGCTACCATAATCTCTTCTGCCTGACGAGGTATCCCAGGAAGGCCGAGGATAGTTGACATAACCCCTTCATCCATTACTCCGCCTTGAGACAAGTCCTTGTCTTCACTGTGACTTATTACCGGTAGATCAAACTTTTTACTGTACTCAAGACCGCACCGCATAATGAAACTACTTCTGATAGGTTCTCCGTCATCTGAGACAGCCACAACTCCGGCCTCTTTCAACTCACCTATCTCTGCAAGTTCCTCTCCTTTTAATCCTTTTGTCACTGCGCCGGCCGGATAAACCGAAATAATTCCCTCTTCACTGGCCTTGCGTAAGATAAATTTCACAACCTCTTGTTTGTCTGCAACAGGGTTTGTGTTGGCCATGGATACTATACTACAAAAACCTCCCGCGGCCCCTGCCTTCATACCTGAAGAGATAGTCTCTTCATCCTCTCTGCCCGGCTCACGAAGATGGACATGCATATCGATAAAACCCGGGGCAACAATTTTTCCTTTAGCATCTATTACCTGACAGGCTTTCGCAGGGATATTTTTTCTGACTGAAATAATCTTACCTTTATCAATCAGGATATCTAAGACTCCATCAATCTTATTTGCCGGATCTACAACCCTGCCGTTTTTTATAATTAATCTCATTGTAAAAGTAGATACAACACCGCCATCCTGATTGCCACTCCATTAGTTACCTGTTCTAATATAACAGTCCTCGGATCATTAGCTACCTCAGCTGCCATTTCTACTCCCAGATTTACCGGGCCAGGGTGCATGACGAGGATATCTTTTTTAGCCTTTTTTAGTCTATCAACTGTTACCCCATATAGCCTGCTGTATTCACGGATAGATGGGAAAAGCCCACACTTCTGCCTCTCTAATTGAATCCTCAAAATATTCAGAACATCCACTTTTCCTATCACCTCGTCCAGGGAAAAGCATACCTTTACCCCCATCTCCTCTATGCCCATGGGGATAAGGGTGGGCGGGGCAACCACTATAACCTCTGCCCCTAATTTCTTTAACCCCCATATATTTGAACGCGCTACCCGGCTATGGGCGATATCCCCGACAATCGCGACCTTAAGCCCCTTGATACTTCCCTTTTTCTCTCTCATGGTAAATATATCCAGGAGTCCCTGCGTGGGATGTTCATGGCAGCCGTCCCCGGCATTGATAACAGAGGCCTTTACACAACGAGATAAAAAATGCGGAGCGCCGCTCATCGAATGGCGCATGATAATCGCATCAATCTGCATAGCCTCAATATTACGCGCAGTGTCCTTGAGTGTCTCACCTTTAACAACACTTGAGGTCTGGGCTGAGATACTTACAGTATCAGCGCTGAGTCTCTTGGCTGCCAGCTCAAAAGAGGTGCGGGTGCGTGTAGACGGCTCAAAGAAAAGATTGACAATAGTCTTTCCCCTTAATGTCGGGACCTTCTTAATTGCGCGAGTGGAAATTTCCCTAAAAGAATCAGTTGTATCCAGGATGTGTTCAATCTCCTCTACCTCCAGCTCCTCTAAGCCAAGGAGGTGTTTTCTTTTCCAATCCATTATGCTTTTTCTTCCCTGGTTATGACTACCTCATCCGCTTTATCCAATTCTTTCAATCTGACTGCTACAATCTCTTTCAAGGATGTAGGGAGATTCTTCCCAACGTAATCCGCCCGTATAGGAAGCTCCCTATGTCCCCTATCAATAAGGACGACTAATTGTATAAGGGCAGGCCTTCCAAAATCAATCAGCTCGTCAATAGCTGCCCGGATGGTACGGCCGGTAAAGAGGACATCATCTACTAATATAACCTTTTTCCCGTTCAGGTTGAAATTTATTTCAGTCTTGTGGACTACAGGCTGCGCTGCAATAGTAGTGAAGTCATCGCGGTAAAGGGTTATATCAAGTGTCCCGACTTTTAAACTCTTTTTAGTAATCTCGCGTATCTTGCAAGCCAATCTCCTGGCGAGTATATCCCCGCGCCTTTTTATACCGACTAATACTAAATCCTGAGTCCCTTTATTCCTGTCCAGTATCTCATGCGCCAGGCGCGTCATCGTCCTCTCCAGAGCTGCCTCATTCATAATCTGAATCTTTTCCATATTTTTAAAATAAAAAACCCTGGCCTATATTTCGCCAGGGTATACTTCTTAATTTACAGTTCTTCATTATGTCACCTTTTCCAACTTCACTGAGCTGGTTTAAAAGGCTCTTTATATTTAGTTAACTATACCACATCCACCTCTCCCCTGTCAACTATTTTTTTGAATTTTCCTTGGATTGGCGCAGATAGGCCTCTATAAAGGGATCAATGCCTCCGTCCATTACCTTCTGGACATTGCCTATCTCAAGATTCGTGCGGTGGTCTTTTATCATAGTATAGGGCTGGAATACATATGACCTTATCTGGCTTCCCCATGCAATATCTTTCTTATCGCCCCACTTCTCTTCCATCTCCTCTTTTCTCTTTTCAAGATAATGCTGATAGAGCCTGGCTTTTAGGACCTTCATGGCCATGGCCTTATTTTTATGCTGACTCCTCTCATTCTGACACTGGACCATTATCTTAGTCGGCAGATGCACAATCCTTACTGCAGAGTCAGTTGTATTAACGCCCTGGCCGCCCGGGCCGGATGCGCGATATATATCAATCCTTAAGTCCTCATCTTTAATATCCACCTCTATGTCTTCTTCTAATTCCGGAATGACATCTACTGAAGCAAAGGAGGTATGACGGCGCTTGTTTGCGTCAAAAGGCGATATCCGCACAAGTCTGTGGACGCCTGATTCAGCCTTGAGATACCCATAAGCATAGGCGCCGCTTATAATGACTGTGACATTCTTTACCCCGGCCTCTTCTCCGGGGAGATAATCTATTATCCTGCTCTGAAATCCCTTTTTCTCAGCCCAGCGCAGATACATCCTGAGAAGCATATTTGCCCAGTCGCAGGATTCTGTGCCTCCTGCACCGGCATGAAATCCGACAATGGCATTATTTGTATCGTATTCATCAGTAAAGAGGGCCTCTATTTCTAATTTTTCAAGTTCCTTATTAAATTTATGAATAGATTTTTCTACTTCCGGAAGTATAGTCTCATC
>JADHWT010000007.1 GCA_016783345.1 Candidatus Omnitrophota bacterium
CCTGCCATAAAGGAAATAAAACTGGCGTTACTTGAGGCCGATGTAAATTATAAAGTGGTCAAAGAGTTTGTAGAGGGTGTAAAGCGCGAGGCGCAGGGTAAAGAGGTACTTGGGAGTCTCACTCCCGGGCAGAAAATGGTCAGGATCATACATGACAATATGGTCAATACCCTGAGCCGGGGAGAGGGATTGAATCTCGCAGGAACTCCTCCGGCAGTAATAATGATGGTGGGGTTACAAGGATGCGGTAAGACCACAACTTGCGGGAAACTCGCCTTGAGACTAAAAGGGAAGGGGAAGAAGGTCGGCTTGGTTGCGGCTGATTTTCGTAGACCTGCAGCTGCTGAACAGCTTGCGACATTGGCCGGCGAATTAAATATTCCGGTTTTTGTAGAGAAAAATATAAAAAATATCAGGGCCTTGAGAAAGAGGGTCATGGACTGGTCGCGAGAAAATAGCCTCGAGGTACTTATTATAGATACCGCAGGTAGGCTCCATATAGACGAGGAATTAGTTCAAGAACTTGTCGATATGAAAAAAGAATTTACTCCTTCCGAGATTATTCTAATAGTAGACGCTATGACCGGCCAGGAGGCTGTTAATGTGGCCGGGACATTTGATGAAAGGTTGGATATAACGGGTCTTATCCTGACCAAGTTGGACGGCGACACCCGTGGCGGGGCTGCGCTCTCCATGCGCGCAACCGTGGCTAAGCCTATAAAATTTATCGGAATGGGGGAGAGACTAAAAGACCTCGAAGAATTTCATCCGGAGAGAATGGCCTCTCGTATTCTCGGGATGGGAGATGTCTTGACACTGGTTGAGAAGGTTGAGAGCGCGGTCAACGAGCAGGAGATGAAGAAGATAGAGAAAAAGATGCGGCGTTTTGATTTTGACCTGGAAGATTTCTTGGGGGAATTAAAACGCATCCAAAAAATGGGGCCGATGGAAGACCTTCTCAAGATGGTGCCCGGGGCAAATAAATTGAATATCTCTGTGTCCGGAAAAGACCTCAAGCATATGGAAGCTATTATCAGCTCCATGACAGTAGAGGAGAGAAAGAATTCTGTTATTATTAATGGTTCCCGCCGCTCGCGCATCGCGAATGGAAGCGGCCGGCCGGTTACCGAAATAAACCGTTTGTTAAATCAATTTAGCGGGTTCAAAAAGATGTCAAAGAATCTATCGCGTTTAGAAAAAGTTTTTAAAGGAGGGAAAATGCCATGGCTGTAAAGATCAGGCTTAAAAGGATGGGGACAATACGAAAACCATATTATAGGCTGGTAGTATCGGATAGCAGGGTTTCCAGTAAAGGGGCATATATAGAAAATATCGGGTATTATCATCCGCTTCGCGATCCAACTGTAGAGAAGGTAAATGCGGAGCGCGCAGTTTACTGGTTGAAAAACGGGGCCAAACCTACAGAATCTGCTTTGAAGATTTTGAAAAGGTGCGGGGTGAAATGCGGATAGATATTATTACTATTTTTCCGGAGATGTTTGAAGGGGTGTTTAGCCGCAGCATTATTAAGCGCGCCCGGGAAAAAGCATTAGTAGAGATAGCTGTGCATCAACTCCGCGATTGGACAGATGACCGCCATAAAACTGTGGATGAGAGGCCTTATGGCGGCGGGCCGGGAATGGTCATGAAACCGGAGCCTATCTTTAAGGCAGTAGAGGACCTTCAGAAAAGATTTGGGGAAGGGGAAGTGTGTCTCCTTACGCCTCAGGGAGAAAGATTTAATCAAGAGATGGCGCAAGACCTTTCCGGGAATAAACACCTGTATCTCATTTGCGGACATTATGAAGGAGTGGACGAGCGGGTAAGTGAATATCTTAATGCTAGAGAAATTTCTATCGGAGATTATGTCTTGACCGGGGGAGAGATACCTGTAATGGTTTTGGTGGATGCAGTAGTAAGACTTATCCCGGGTGTGCTTGGAGATAAGGATTCACCAGTAGAAGAATCCTTCTCTGAGGGGCTATTAGAATATCCTCAGTATACCCGGCCGGAAGAGGTAAGGGGATTAAAGGTTCCTGAGATTCTTCTCTCGGGAAATCACAAGGCTATTAAAAAGTTTCGTGATGAGATGCGGTTTAAACGTACGCAAAAACGCAGGCCAGAGTTATGCATTGCATCGAAGCAATCTAAAAAGGAGTAAAATCATGGATTTAATGAAAAAAGTCGAGGAGGGCGCTATAAAGAAATCGCCGCCTTCTTTCCGGGTAGGCGATACAGTTAAGGTGGATGTCACGATTAAAGAAGGGGATAAGACGCGTATCCAGCCGTTTGAAGGTATAGTTATAGGGAGAAAGGGCGGTGGGATTAATGAGACCTTTACTGTCAGGCGCATTTCTTACGGGGAAGGAGTTGAGAGGATATTTTTTCTTCATTCCCCGCATATAAAGGGTATCAAGGTCCTGAGTCATGGCAATGTAAGGCGGGCAAAACTGTATTATTTACGCAGCCGCCTTGGTAAAAAGGCAAAGGTCAAGGAGAAACACGTAGTTGAAGAAGAGACAAAAGAGACCACCTAAGATTTTTGACCCCCTTTTTTATGAAAAAGACCTCTGGGGAAAAGGGGTTAGATTTATAGCGGGGATAGATGAGGCTGGTCGGGGGCCATGGGCAGGTCCGGTAGTAGCGGGGGCTGTAATTTTACCGGAAAATTGTTGTATCTCTGGTCTCAAAGATTCCAAGGCATTGAGTCCTAAAAAGCGAGAAGAATTTTCTGTGATAATTAAAGAAAAGGCTATCGCTTATGGTATAGGCATAATAGAATCAGAGGAGATTGATAATCTCAATATCCTTCAGGCGACTTTTATGGCTATGAAAAAGGCCTTAGAAAAATTTTCTAGCAGGCCCCAATTTTTGCTGGTAGACGGTAACCGCCGTATACCGGGGATAGATATACCGCAGCTTGCCCTGGTCAAAGGAGATTCATTAAGTCTTTCAATTCAAGCGGCGAGTGTCCTGGCTAAGGTAACCCGGGATGAGATAATGCAGAGACTCGATAAAGAATTTCCTTGCTATGGTTTTAGCCGTCATAAAGGCTATGGAACGAGGGAACACGAGAAGAAGCTTAAGAAATTCGGGCCGACCCAGTTACATCGTTTTAGTTTTAAACCTGTAGAAAAAACTTCAAAAAATTTTGCTAAGAAGCAACTGGGCAAATGGGGAGAAGAAAGGGCTGCCCGATTTCTGAAGGATCATGGATATAAAATCCTGAGTCAAAATGTACGCACAAGACTTGGTGAGATAGATATCCTTGCAGAGGATAGTGGAAGAGTAGTATTTATAGAAGTGAAGACCAGAACTTCAGACAGGTTTGGTCGTGGAGAAGAGTCCATCTCTTTACACAAGCAGAGGCGTTTGGTAAAGCTGGCATTACAGATTATGAAAAGCCGAAAGTTAATTGGCAGGGATTTTCGTTTTGATGTCCTTTCAATCGATCGCGATAAAGGTAAAGAGTGGAGGGTGAAGCTGATTAAAAATGCATTTAATGCATAGGGGGAAAAATGTCTAAAGCGAAAGTTTCAGAAAGACGGCGTTATGTCAGGATCGCTCCGCCGAAGCCCATACAGGTAAAATATCATTTTGTTGACGACGATAGTGATTGTGGCGCGTCCTCGGAAAGCACATTGTCCAGGAGTGTAGGGGGAGGGGGGCTTTTTCTTGAATTACCGGATTTAGAGGCAGACGCTATAGAGAAGCTACTCAAAGGAGAGAAGAAGCTTTCTCTGGCAATTGTTATTCCTACTATGCCGAAGCCCATAAAGGCGTTAGCTAAGGTTATGTGGCTGGAAGGGATGAAAGAAGGGGAAAGGCATTTCTACGGTGCAGGGGTCTCTTTTACTCGTATTGACGAGGATGACCGTAATGAGATACTCAACTATATTATAGATCTCTCCCTTCAGGAAAAGAAAGTTAGTAAATAAAACCGTGCGATATTTCGGTCCGGAGAAACGGCGATATAAGAGATTGGCAGTTTCCCTTCCGATAAAATATAAACTTGGTTCCGGAGGGAGCAGCCATAATGTCCATACAATAGACATAAGCGGGGGCGGAGTTTGCATCGGACCTATCCCTTTGTCTAACGAGTGGATGCTGGGAAATTGTGAGGTAGAGTTAGAGATAATGCTCCCCCATTTTAGACGGCACTTAAAAGCCACAGCTGAGGTCGTGCGGGTTGAAGCAAGTAAGAGACCCCATCATATCCATCATCGCCGCCGCCATAAAGTGCGGCTGAGATTCTGTGAAATCAGCGAAGAAGACAGAAAGACAATCGAAAAATTTGTCAACACTCCGCGTCTTTAATACCCTGGGTCAGAAAAAAGAAGCCTTCAAACCTCTTAAGGAAGGCGAGGTCCGTATGTATATGTGCGGGGTGACAGTCTACGACGATTGTCACTTAGGGCATGGCCGCGCCTATGTCAGTTTTGACCTCATAAGGCGGTATTTGGAATATAGCGGATATAGAGTTCAATATATTCAGAATTTTACTGATATAGATGATAAGATTATAAAGAAGGCACAGGAAGAAAATAAGACTATAGAGGATGTAGCCCGTATATACACTGAAAAGTATTTTAGTGTGATGGATAGATTGAATGTCAAAAGGGCTAGCTCCTATCCAAAGGCAACTGAGCATATTGATGAGATGGTTGGAGCAGTCAAGAAACTCATTAAGAATGGATTTGCGTATGAGGTTGACGGAGATGTATATTTTAGAGTTAAGAGTTGGCCGTCTTACGGAGAGCTTTCAGGAAGAAAGTTAGAAGGGATGAGGGCCGGGGCAAGGGTAGAGGTAAATGAGCGTAAGGAAGACCCTTTAGATTTTGCCCTCTGGAAAAAAGCAAAGGAGGGGGAACCTTCCTGGCCGTCTCCGTGGGGAAATGGCAGGCCCGGGTGGCATATTGAGTGCTCGGTTATGAGCGCTAAATACCTGGGAGATGTCTTTGATATACATGGAGGTGGGATAGATCTGATATTTCCTCATCACGAAAATGAAAGGGCCCAAACCTACGGTATCAGCGGCAAAAGATTGGCAAACTACTGGCTCCACAACGGGTTTATTACAATTGATAAGGAAAAGATGTCAAAATCTTTGAAAAACTTTTTTACCTTAGAGGATATCTTTAAGAGATATGAGCCGGAGATAGTCAGATATTTTTTAGTCTCAACACACTACCGCAGTCCTCTTGATTTTAACGAAGAGAAGCTTAAAGAGGCAAGGGCATCCCTGGATAGTTTCTACCAGACCTTTCGTCAGGTAAAGGAGATAGGAAAAGTGCTTGGTGATCATTGCGAGCAGGGTTCCCCATCTGTCATTAAGCAATCCCAATTCAAAGCGGCCATGGACAATGACTTTAATACCTCCAGGGCATTAGGGATAATGCATGAACTCTCCGGAGACATCAATCAGTCCGTAAGCAGGTGGTATAAAGAAAAAAAAGGAGGCCGGGAGATCCTCGAGAAGTGTGATCTCCTCAAGGAGTGGGGAGATGTGCTTGGAATCTTTTTCAAGAAAGAAAAAATTGAAGACAGCGGGGATGTAAAAAGACTCATAGCGGAGAGGGAAAAGGCCAGAAAAGATAAAGATTGGAAAAAGTCTGATGAGATCAGGAAAAAACTGCAAGAGATGGGTATAGTTATTGAAGATAGTCCCGCCGGAACTAGGTGGTATGGACAGAGAAATTGAGGTGGAAAGTTTTTTTCTGACCAGGCCGTAGTTTCGATAGGCGGCCTTCTTCTCGTTCTACCTTTCTTGGGAGAGGGTAATTTGTGCCCGGCTCAAGACCAGTGACATAGCCGTCAGAGAGGGCGCCAGTAGATTTCCAGATAGTAAAACAAGGCAGTTCTTTAGAAGAATACGTGATTGAAGAGGCTATGTCTTTATTTCTATTCGTTAAAAGGACAGTTGTAAGGCCTTTTCTGTTTTTTTTCATCTGAAATAAGTAACACTGCTCAACAAAGCCAGGAGTTGGCTTCTCATAGATATGATATTTTTTTAAACCCTCTCTTGCCCGCTCATTTACAGGTGTAATTTTTTTAACCGGAGCTATAAATTGGCTTCCCTCTTCTAATAGAGGCGGGCCGAAGTTGGTGTGATAAAGAAGCTCAAATTCCTGGGGAGTTGATGCCATGTTCTGCACAGTATCTGTAATAGAGATGGTATTACTATTTGCAGTAGTTGTGATAGAGGTTGTTAGTTTAAGATTTGTACCGAACATTGACGCTTCCCGGACTTCACCCCAGAGTGTTATTTGAGATGGCTTTTTTTGACTAATATGAATGCCAAAACGAGATGCCGGGATATTGGAGACCTTGCCATGCAGGGTTAGGGGGATTGTATCCATTCCTGGCGGGCCGAAGGATTCCAGGCCACAGCGGCAAAGCCATTCATTAAAACCGTCAAGCCACGCAAGACCGCCCCTTGCCTCTAAATTAATAAGGGAAGGATGGACAATTTCTTCTACAGGAGATCTCCATCCAAGGGATATCCCGCGATATGCAGCAGAGAGTATATTCATGCCCCTTGTCGGGATAACAGTAAAAGAGAAGGCCCCGTTATCTATTTCGACAATGTCTACTCCATCCTGTTTTCCGCCTTTAAGTCTTTTTTTATGGATTGTCCATTTTTCTTCGGGATATCTGCCGAGCTCGGATGCAGAAAGAGAATAGGCCTCTTTATATATCCTTTTGAAAACATCGGTTAAGATAATATTATTTTTTTCAACCATTAAGATAATAATACTAAAAAAATTAAAAAAAGGCAATATAAATTTTTTTTGCAATAACTCTTGACAAATAAAGGGGTTATGGTAAAATTGGAGTTTTGGATGGGGGAAGTAGATGTCTATCTATTAGAAGGGGACATTTGTCTTTATGCTAAAAAAAACAAAGGTATTCTTTACTCAAGTAAAGGAAGAATTAAAGAAGGTGAACTGGACTAAAAGAGACGAGCTTTTTGCCTCGACCTCCGTCGTGGTTATAACAGTAATAATTTTGGGTATATATATCGGATTGGTGGATCTGGTAGTTACCAGACTTATAGAGTTTGTTTTAAGATAAGTTATGCAAGAAAAGAAATGGTATGTTGTTCACACCCAGACCGGATATGAGGCAAAAGTGAAAGAGGGTCTGCTTCACCGTATTGAGACAATGGGGCTCCAAGAATTTTTTGGCGAGATCCTTATTCCCATGGAAGATATCTCAGAGATAAGGAGCGGCCAGAAAAAGGTAAGCCAGAGAAAATTTTTCCCTGGCTATATTTTTATAGAGATGGTTATGAATGATGAGACATGGTATCTGGTCAAAAATACACCCGGTGTGAGCGGCTTTGTCGGAGCTGGAAGAAAACCGGTTCCGCTTAAAGAAAAAGAGGTGGCAGGGATTGTAAAAGAGATGGAGGAAAGGAAGGCCCGGCCTAAACCGAAAGTTGAGTTTGAGAAAGGTGACGGGGTTAAGGTGATTAGCGGTCCGTTCCTCAACTTCAGCGGTATTGTTGAAGAGATCAGTCCGGACAAAGGAAAACTTAAGATAACAGTATCTATCTTTGGCCGTTCCACACCAATGGAACTGGAATACTGGCTTGTAGAGAAGGTATAACATGGCTAAAAAAATAGTTACGCAGATAAAGCTGCAGATTCCGGCTGGCAAGGCTAATCCGGCTCCTCCGGTCGGTCCTGCCTTAGGACAGCACAAAGTAAATATTATGGAATTCTGTAAGGCCTTTAATTCTGCTACACAAAATAAGGAAGGGGTCGTTATCCCGGTAGTTATTAATGTATATGAGGACAGGACTTTTAGCTTTATTACCAAATCTCCGCCGGCCGCAGTCCTTTTAAAAAGAGAAGCCAATATTGCCAAGGCCTCCGGAGAGCCGAATAAAGAAATTATCGCAACTGTTACAAAAGCTGCTGTTAAGAAAATAGCCGAAGAAAAGATGAAAGACTTAAACGCCACTGATCTTGATAAAGCTATGCGTATTATTGAAGGGACTGCTCGGAGTATGGGTATAAAGGTGGAGGGATAAGTTGGCCAGGGGAAAACTTTATCAGGAGGCGCTAAAGACAATAGAAAAAGGCAAGAGGTATACAATTGAAGAAGGTGTAGATATACTTAAGGCCATGCCCAGAAGGAAATTTGATGAGGGGGTCGAGCTATCTATTAAATTAGGAATAGACCCTAAGGATTCTACTCAGCAGGTGAGGGGAGTATTTGTCCTCCCTCATGGAACAGGAAAGAAGGTAAAAGTGGCAGTTATTGCGAAGGGAGCAAAACTTGACGAGGCGAAAGATGCCGGGGCAGATTTTGTAGGAGGGGCTGACCTGGTGGATAAGATAAGTAAAAACTGGTTTGATTTTGAGGCCCTGGTGGCCACGCCTGATATGATGAGAGAAGTAGGGAAATTAGGTAAGCTCTTAGGCCCGCGGGGACTTATGCCAAGCCCCAAGAGCGGGACCGTTACCTTTGAGGTAGCCACGGCAGTTAAAGAGATTAAATCCGGTAGAGTGGAGTTCCGCATGGATAAGACAGCGAACCTGCATCTTGTAGTTGGCAGGATTTCCTTTGAAAAAGAAAATTTAGTTAATAACATCCGGGAAACTTTCTCATCTATCAATTCTGCAAGACCAAGTGCAGCCAAGGGGCAGTTTATAAGTTCAGCTACGCTCTCTTTAACTATGAGTCCGGGAATAAGATTGGATATGGCAGGGTTAGGCTAATGGCATTAGGACATTATATTAAAGAACAGATGGTGAAGGCGTTCGAAGAGAAGGTCAGCCGCTCTCACGTCATAATCTTCTGTGGAACCCAGGGGCTTAAGGCCGGGGAGATGGATGAACTAAGGGCAGAGATGGGCAAAGAAAAAGTTAATCTTTTTTTGATAAAAAAGACACTGGCCGCTAGGGCCCTCAAAAAGACAAAGATGGATGTAACACCATTTTTAAACGGGGATACTTTTTACGCCATAGGTCGCGATGATCCTCTTGCAATCTCTAAGATTTTGGTAAATTTTGCCCGCAGCCATGGGGCCCTTAAGATAAAGGGCGGGGTAATAGATAAAAAGATTGTAGATGTTAATGAGATAAGAAGATATGCAAGCATCCCATCTCGGGAGGTACTTATACAACAGCTCATTTTTGGGATAAGGGCGCCGATGATTAACCTGGTATCGGTTTTGAGGGGGCCTTTGCATAAATTAATTTTAACGTTGAAAGCGATAGAGGGCGGAAAGAAATAGGAGGAATAATTATGGCAGAAAAAAAAGTTCAGGAAAGTGCAGCAGCAGCTTCATCCAATAAGATAGTTGATGCTGTCAGCAAATTGAGTGCATTGGAACTGGCAGACCTCGTAAAGGCATTGGAAGAAAAATTTGGGGTAAGCGCCCAGATGTTTGCTCCTTCCGGAGCAATGGGACAAGCGGCTCCGCAAGCCGGCGGAGCAGAAGCCGAGGAGAAGAGCACATTTGATGTCATCCTTGTTTCTGTCGGAGATAAAAAGATACCGGTGATAAAAGAGGTGCGGGCAGCAACCAGCCTTGGATTAAAAGAGGCAAAGGACCTGGTAGAGGCAGCCCCGAAGGCGGTTAAAGAGAAGGTATCTAAAGAAGAGGCTGAGGAATTGAAAAAGAAGTTAGAGGCAGCAGGGGCAAAGGTGGAATTGAAATAAATCTATTGGAAATTTAACTTATGGATATTAAAAAAGAAAAAAAGTTGTTAGACCTAACCAGGATCCCGGGCCTGTTAGGCCCGCCGTATCTTATTGACCTGCAGATAAGTCCATATAAAGATTTTCTTCAATTAGATTCAACAACCAAGCGGCGCAAATATCAGGGGCTGGAAGCTGTCCTTAGAGACTCCTTTCCTATCAAGGCAATAGACGGAGGGGCATCTCTGGAATATATTTCCTATGAAATAGAGCCGAGTAAATATTCTATAGATGAATGTCAGCGCCTGGGGATGACATATGCCGGGATTTTAAAGATAAAATGTAGGCTGAGTATATATCAGCTGGGGGAGAACACATCTCCTGCGGGTACCCCTAGCCAGAGGCATGGGATGGCTTCGCCTAAGAGCGGTGTAAAGGATATCAGGGAAGAAGATATCTATATCGGCGAAGTTCCTCTTATGACAGAAACTGGTACATTCATTATCAATGGAGCTGAGAGGGGCATTGTAAGTCAGTTACATCGTTCTCCGGGTGTCTGTTTCGAAAGTAAAATTCTTTCTTTAGGGAAGAAGACCTATAGCGCCCGCATTATTCCTTATCGAGGGGTCTGGCTTGATTTCGAATTTAGTGCGGACGATGCCCTCCATGTCTCTATTGACAGGCGGAGAAAAATGCCGGTCACCACCCTCCTTAAGGCAATAGGAATAGATAATGAAGAAATCCTTTCGCTTTTTTATCCTGTTGAGGATGTTGAGATAAAAAGTTCGAATTTACCAAAATATTTACAAAATAATATACTTGCCTCCAGGGTGATAGGTACCCCTAAAGGGATGGCTTCGCCTAAAGATGAGAAGGTAGTGGCAGAAGCAGGTATTGAATTTACACCGGAATTAATGAAGCTCCTTTACGAAAATGATGTGAAAAAGGTTAAGGTTATAAAAGGACCCGTTTCTGATATAGCAATTTTACAGACACTGAAGAAAGAAAAAAATACTACTGCTGAAGAGGCAATACTCGATGTATACAGAAGGCTCCGGCCGGGAGAGCGGCCTATCTTTGAAAATGCTAAAGACTTTGTCGGCAATATGTTTTTCAGTGCCGAACGCTATGACCTTGCTCAGGTCGGGCGATATAAGATTAACCGGCGCCTGAAACGCGATGTGCCACTGGAGAAAACAGTTTTAGAGAAAGAAGATTTAATTGAGGCGATACGGTATCTGTTAACTCTGCGCGCCGGCGAAGGGGTAATTGACGACATAGACCATCTGGGGAACCGCAGAGTCCGAACAGTAGGTGAACTTGTACGGGAACAATTCAGGATCGGATTTGCATATATGAGGAGGGCTGTTCGAGATCGTATGGCCATGGTAAAGCCGGATGAAGCTATGCCTCACCACCTTGTCAATCCCAAATTAGTTACAGCGACTGTCAGGGATTTTTTTGCCAGAAGCCAGTTATCTCAATTCCTGGACCAGGTCAATCCATTAGCTGAGCTCACACATAAAAGGAGACTTAATGCTCTTGGGCCGGGAGGCCTTTCTCGAGAGAGGGCCGGTTTTGAAGTAAGGGATGTCCACAGCACGCACTATGGGAGAATCTGTCCCATTGAGACACCTGAGGGTCCTAATATCGGACTGATTACGTCGCTCTCTACCTATGCCAGGATAAACCCATTAGGATTTTTAGAGACACCTTATCTCTTGGTTAAGAAGGGCCGGGTAACTAAGGAGATAGAATATCTCTCCGCAGATGTAGAAGATGATTTTGTCATTGCCCAGGCCAATGCCAGGGTAGATTCTCATGGGAATTTTTTAGATAAACAGGTAGCCTGCCGTCATCGCGGCGAGTTTCCTTTAGTCCGCCCGGGAGAGATAGATTACATGGATGTTTCGCCAATGCAGCTCGTAGGGGTATCAGCCTCGCTTATTCCTTTTCTTGAGCACGACGACGCTAATCGGGCATTGATGGGTTCGAATATGCAGCGGCAGGCTGTCCCGCTCGTTCGGCCGGAACCGCCGATAGTAGGTACTGGTATGGAAAAAAATGCAGCCCGTGATTCCGGTGTTGTTCTTATTGCCAGGCGCAGCGGCACAGTAGAAGAGGTAAGCGCTGATGAGATTGTTATTAAGGTAGGTAAGCAGAAAGGACCTTTAGCCGGGTTCGGTGAGGTAGACCGGTATATCTTAAAGAAGTTTCAGCGTTCAAATCAGGGGACATGTATAAACCAGAGACCGATTGTAACCCAGGGCGATAAGGTCAAGGAAGGCGATATTATAGCTGACGGAGCAGCGACATATAACGGAGAGCTTTCCCTCGGAGCAAATGTCTTTGTCGGGTTCATGCCATGGGAAGGATACAATTTTGAGGATGCAATTCTTATCAGCGAGAAACTCCTTAAGGATGACCGTTTTACCTCTATTCACATTGAAGATTTTTCTATAGAGGCAAGAGATACAAAATTGGGGAAAGAGGAGATAACCTCGGATATCCCGAATGTTAGCGAAGAGGCTTTAAAAGACCTGGATGAAGACGGGATTGTAAGGATAGGGGCAAAGGTCGGTCCGGGTAGTATCCTGATAGGAAAGGTTACGCCTAAAAGCGAGACCGAACTTTCTCCCGAAGAAAAACTCCTGCACGCTATCTTCGGTGAAAAGGCCGGAGACGTGCGGGATGCATCTTTAGTTGCCCCGCCCGGAGTAGAGGGCATTGTTATTGATACAAAGGTATTTTCCCGTAAAGAGAGAGAAGGGGGGAAACTGACCCGGGCAGAGAAAAAGGAGATAGAGCATATTAAGGCCGGTTTTAGGCGGCGCATCGGGAGTCTAAACAGTGAAAAGTGCGAGAAAATCAAAGAGGTTATCCTTGGTAAAAAACTGGCCAGGAGTTTTCGCGATGTCGACGGGAACATTGTCCTGGGAGCCGGAAGCGTGATCAATGAAACAAATTTTAAAAAGATCAGGCGTTATAAGATCGATGAGATAGTTATGCAGGAGGATGGCGCTTCAATTAATGAAAAGACAAGGATAATAATTGAAAATTACGCAAAAGAGGTACAGATTCTAAAGACAGAGCAGGAGAAGGTAATCGCGAGGCTAAAAAAAGGAGATGAACTCTCGCCCGGTGTTAATAAACTTGTTAAGGTATATATAGCCACTAAACGCCGCATATCAGTCGGTGATAAGATGGCCGGCCGTCACGGCAATAAGGGAGTCATTGCGAGGATTCTTCCAGAAGAAGATATGCCCTATCTTGAAGATGGGACACATTTAGAGATTGTACTAAATCCATTAGGGGTACCTTCCCGCATGAATGTAGGACAGGTCCTGGAGACCCATCTTGGCTGGGCTATGGGACAGTTAGGGATGAAGGCTGTGACACCTGTCTTTAACGGAAGCACTGAACAAGATATAAAAAATTTGCTTAAAAAAGCAGGCCTTTCGGAAAAGGGGACAGCCAGGGTTTACGACGGACGCACCGGAGAGCCTTTTGATCAGGAGATAACTGTCGGCTATATTTATATGATGAAATTGGTGCATCTCGTTGATGAAAAGATACATGCCCGTTCTATCGGGCCTTATTCTTTAGTTACCCAGCAGCCCCTGGGTGGAAAGGCCCAGTTTGGAGGGCAGAGATTCGGCGAAATGGAAGTCTGGGCATTAGAAGGTTATGGCGCTGCCTATACCCTGCAGGAATTACTTACAGTAAAGAGCGATGATGTGACAGGAAGGACAAGGGTATATGAGGGTATTGTCAAGGGAGAACCAGCCCTTGAGCCCGGCACGCCGGAATCCTTCAATGTCTTGATCAAAGAACTGCATAGCCTGTGTCTTAATGTGAAACTCGAGAAGATTTATAAGGAAAAGAAAAGGGCAAAAAGTTTTAATAAATTTGATGTTATATCTATAAGTATTGCTTCAGCCCAGGATATAAAGGCCTGGTCAAACGGAGAGGTTAAAAAACCGGAGACAATTAATTACCGCACCTTTAAACCGGAAAGGGATGGGTTATTCTGCGAGCGTATCTTCGGGCCCTCCAGGGACTGGGAATGTTATTGCGGGAAATATAAGAGTATCAAACACAAGGGTATTGTCTGCGATCGCTGTGGAGTGGAAGTTATACATTCAAAAGTAAGACGGGATAGAATGGGGCATATTAAGCTAGCTGCTCCAGTTTCTCACGTTTGGTTTTTCAAATCTACACCCAGCCGGATCGGCAATCTTTTAGATATGAGTCTCAGAAACCTGGAGAGGGTCCTCTACTATGAAGATTATGTAGTCATTGATCCAGGTGATACCCCTCTTCAAAAGAAGCAGCTTCTTTCCGACGAAGAATACCAGCGCTGTCAGGAAGAGTATTCAAATAGATTTCAAGCCAGGATGGGCGCGGAGGCAATTAAAGAGCTGCTTAAAGAGATTGATCTGAATAAACTTTATAAAGAGCTGGTCAAGGAACTGGAGCTCTCACCCTCCAAGCAGAAGAGATTACGCCTAATAAAAAGGCTAAAGATTGTAGATGCATTCCGGCAATCAAGAAATGAGTCGGAGTGGATGATACTTGATACTATCCCGGTATTGCCTCCGGACTTGAGGCCGCTTGTTCCTCTCGAGGGAGGTCGTTTTGCTACCTCTGACCTCAATGACCTCTACCGCAGGGTTATCAACCGCAATAATCGGCTTCGCAGACTCCTGGAGCTCTCTGCCCCTGAGATAATTATTCGCAATGAAAAACGTATGCTTCAGGAAGCAGTAGACGCGCTCTTTGATAATGGCAGACACGGCCGTCCGGTCCTCGGCGCAGGGAACCGTCCCTTAAAGAGTCTATCTGATATGCTGAAAGGCAAACAGGGCCGTTTCCGGCAAAATTTATTAGGCAAACGTGTTGACTATTCCGGTCGTTCAGTAATTGTCATAGGTCCAAACTTAAAACTCCATCAGTGTGGTCTACCCAAACAGATGGCGTTGGAGTTATTCGAGCCTTTTATTATCAAGGTGCTAAAAGAACGGGGTTATGTCCACAGCATCAAGAGCGCCAAAAGAATGGTGGAGAAGGTAAGACCGGAGGTCTGGGATATCCTGGATGAAGTCATAAAAGGTCATCCCGTGCTTTTAAATCGCGCCCCTACACTTCACCGTCTTGGTATTCAGGCCTTTGAGCCGGTACTCATTGAGGGAAAGGCCATCCGTATCCATCCATTTGTCTGCACTGCATTTAATGCTGATTTTGACGGCGACCAGATGGCTGTCCATGTCCCTCTCTCTATTGAGGCGCAGATGGAATCCCGGCTTTTAATGATGGCCACTAATAATCTTTTTTCTCCGGCTAATGGACAGCCAATAACCACCCCCACGCAGGACCTCGTCATAGGATGTAATTATTTAACAAAGGAAAAAAGAGGGGTGAAGGGCGAGAATAAGGTCTTCGTAGATTTAGATGAGGTGATTATGGCCTATACCATGAAGGCAATAGATTTACACGCCATAATAAAGTTGAGGCTTGGTGGAAAATTAATAGAGACAACAGTGGGCAGGGTTATCTTTAATGATGTCTTGCCTGAAGGTATTGACTTTATTGATCAAGAAATGGATAAAGATCAGTTGACACGCCTGATCAAGAAGGCCTACGATGTTCTTGGGAGAGATAAGTGTATTGAATTACTCGATATCTTAAAGGTTATCGGCTTTGAGTATGCCACCCGCGGCGGTATTACGGCAGCTATTGACCACTTCACCATACCTGAAGAGAAAAAAGAACTGATCGAAGAGGCCAAGGCTGAGGTTTTGAAAGTGGAAGAACAGTATAAGCATGGGCTGATAACTTCCGGGGAGAGACATAACAAGATTATTGATATCTGGACCCATACCAATGATACACTGACTGATATCCTATTTGGAGAAGGCAGCAAAAAGAAAGACGAAGAAAAGTCCTTTAATCCTATTTTCATGATGTCTGAATCCAGGGCCAGGGGAAGCCGCGATCAGATAAGGCAGCTTGCAGGGATGCGGGGGCTCATAGCTAAACCTACAGGCGATATTATCGAGACGCCGATTATTGCAAACTTAAGAGAAGGTCTTACTGTGCAGGAATATTTTATCTCTGCTCACGGAGCTCGAAAGGGTCTGGCTGATACAGCTCTTAAGACCGCGGACGCAGGGTATCTAACCCGCAGGCTTGTTGACGTATCGCAGGATGTCATTATTATGATGAAAGATTGCGGGACCGTTAATGGCATTACTATTACGGGAATCTATGAAGCCGAGGAAGCGATAGAACCTCTTTCCGAGAGGATCCTGGGCCGCACCGCATTAGAGGATGTAATTATTCCTCTCCTCGGTAACGTCATTGTCAAAGGCGGCGAAGAGATTGAAGAAGAGGCCGCCGCTCTTATTGAAGAGTCAGGGATAGAGGAGATAAAGATACGCTCGATCCTTACCTGTGAAGCCAAATATGGCGTATGCGCAAAATGCTATGGCCGGAATCTTGCAACCCAGCGGTCTGTAGATCTTGGAGAAGCTGTCGGAATTATTGCGGCCCAGTCTATTGGCGAGCCCGGGACACAGTTAACTATGCGCACGTTCCACATCGGAGGGATAGCCAGTCGTATTGTGGAAGAGAGTAAGATTGCCGCTAAAAACAACGGCCGCGTTACGTATCATGGCCTGCGCACCGTCAAAAATAAAAATGGTCAGCTTGTAGTCTTAAACCGGAACGGCTATATCACAATCTGCGATGAGAAAAACAAGGAATTGGAGAAACACATAATTCCTTCCGGTTCAGTCATTAAGACGCCAAATGGCGAAATGGTAAAAGAAGGGGAGGTCTTTGTAGAGTGGGATCCTTATACCTCGTCAATATTTACCGAAGCCAAAGGCAGGATCCGCTATGACGACATAATCGAAGGGGTAACCATGAGGGAAGAGGTGGACAGGGCGACAGGTCTGGCTACCCGTGTTATTATAGAGCATCGTGAAGACCGGCATCCGCAGATAACTATTGAAGATGAAAAAGGAGAGGATATTATCTATTACAGCATTCCTGTCGGGGCCCATATTGTGGCTAAAGATAAGGAAAAGGTGGCAGGAGGGTCACTTTTAGCCAAGACACCTCGAGCCATGGCGAAGACCCGCGATATCACCGTAGGACTCCCAAGGGTAGCTGAATTATTTGAGGCAAGGCGGCCCAAAGATCCGGCCATTATGTCAGAGATAGACGGGGAAGTTCAATTTGCAGGCTCGGCTAAAGGGATGCGTAAGATATTGATTAAGAGTGAAAGCGGAATGGAGAAGAGTTACTTAATCCCGCATAGCAGGCACTTGAGCGTATATAAAGGCGACAGGGTTATAGCAGGGCAGCAGCTTGTAGAAGGGCCGGTTGTTCTTCAAGATGTCCTGCGGGTGTCCGGGGACAAGAGGCTGCAGGAATATCTCTTAAATGAGGTCCAGGAAGTCTATAGACTGCAGGGGATAAAGATAAATGATAAGCACATTGAGGTTATCATCCGTCAGATGTTAAAGAAGGTATTGATTGAGGACGTAGGAGATACTTCTTTCCTGGTCGGTGAACAGGTTGATAAATTTAAATATAGAGAAGAGAATGAGAAGGTAGTGAAGGCCAAGAAAAAGCCGGCCAGGGCGACCCCCATACTTCTCGGGATAACAAAGGCCGCCTTAAGCACAGATAGTTTTATCTCCGCGGCTTCTTTCCAGGAGACGACCATGGTGCTTACTGAAGCGGCCTGCAGTTCTCGCGTAGATTATTTGCGTGGCCTTAAGGAAAATGTTATAATGGGACACCTGATTTTAGCAGGTACAGGTTATCCTGCGTACAATGAAATAGAGGTGAAAAAAGAAAATGCCGACAATAAATCAGCTGATTCGTAAAGGTAGACAGTCACAGAAAAACAAGACCAAGTCGCCGGCCTTAGCAGGTGCGCCGCAGCGACGCGGGGTATGCACTATGGTCAAGACCATGACGCCGAAGAAACCCAATTCAGCACTCCGCAAGATTGCGCGTGTTAGACTCACCACCGGGGCAGAAGTGACAGCGTATATACCGGGTATCGGGCACAATCTGCAGGAGCATTCCATAGTTTTGGTGCGTGGCGGCAAGGTAAAGGATCTGCCCGGCGTCCGCTATCATATTGTCCGCGGGACCCTTGATAGCCAGGGAGTAGAAAGCCGCAGAAAAGGCAGATCGAGATACGGAACGAAAAAACCGAAGCAATAACAATGTCCAGAAAAAAAATAAATATTAAGTCTATAGAGCAAAGGATAGAACCTGATCCGAGGTTCCACAGTATTTTAGTCGCTTCTTTTATAAATCACCTGATGGAGAGGGGAAAGAAGGGTTTAGCTCAAAAGATATTTTATAGCGCAATGGAGAGGGTTGAAAAATCCGTTAGTAAACCGGCCTTTGAGGTATTTAATAAGGCCATGGAAAATGTCAAACCGATATTAGAGGTAAGGTCAAGGCGGGTCGGAGGAGCTACGTATCAGGTGCCGGTAGAGGTCAGGTCAAATCGCAGAAATTCTTTAGCTATGCGCTGGATTATTGCAAGCTCCAGGGGACGTAAAGGTAAGAGTATGGTAGAAAAATTGGCCACTGAAATTACGGATGCCTACAAGGGTGAGGGCGCAGCTGTGAAGAAGAGAGAAGATACACATAGGATGGCAGAGGCAAATAAGGCCTTTGCGCATTATAAATGGTAAGTAGTTATGGCAAGAAAGTACGAATTAACACATATACGCAATATTGGTACCATGGCCCATATTGATGCAGGTAAGACTACAACTACCGAAAGGATTCTTTATTATAGCGGCCGGATACACCGTATGGGTGAGGTCCATGAAGGCACAGCTACTATGGACTGGATGGACCAGGAGAAAGAGAGAGGCGTGACCATTACTGCTGCTGCAACCACCTGTTTGTGGAAGGATTATCGTATTAATATCATTGACACCCCCGGCCACGTAGATTTTACTGCCGAGGTAGAGCGGAGTCTGCGCGTCCTCGACGGGGTGCTGGCAATTTTTTGCGCAATCGGAGGGGTGGAACCTCAGTCAGAGACTGTCTGGCATCAGGCTGCCCGCTATGGCATTCCGTGCATCGCCTATGTCAATAAGATGGACAGACCCGGAGCGGATTTTGATCTGGTCATAAAGAGGATGCATGAAAGGCTCGCAGCCAATGCAGTGCCGGTAGTGAGGCCTATAGGTCGCGAAGAAAATTTTAAAGGGGTAGTGGATCTTATTAAGAAAAAGGCCTATATATTTAATGAAGAAGATAATGGCCTTACTTTTAGCGTTGAAGATCCTCCGGAAGAGATGTCAGAGGAAATTGATTTTTATCGGGAAGAGCTCATAGAGGCGCTTGCTGAATTAGATGAAGAGGCCATGGAAAAATATCTTCACAATAAACATCCTGCGCCTGAAGAGCTGAAGGCCCTTATTCGAAAATTTACTTTAGAGGCAAAATTTGTGCCGGTCTATTGCGGTAGTTCACTGCATTATAAAGGGATACAACCGGTGCTGGATGGGGTTATTGATTATCTCCCTTCTCCCCTTGAGGCAAGGAGTGTAAAAGGAATTAATCCCAGGACGGAAAAAGAAGAGGAGCGAAGTCCAAATGACAAAGATCCTTTAACTGCACTGGCCTTTAAGACAGTCACTGATTCATACATAGGCAGGCTTACATACCTGCGCATTTATTCCGGCACGCTTAGAGCCGGAGACTATGTCTATAATGCCACCAAAGGAATGAAGGAGAGGGTCTCAAGGCTTGTCCTCATGCATGCCAATAAGCGTGAAGAGGCTAAAGAGTTATTTAGCGGAGATATCTGTGCGGCAATTGGTCCAAAAGATATAAGTACGGGAGATACAGTTACAGACGCAAGGCATCCTTTAATCCTTGAGAGCATGCAATTTCCAGAGCCTGTTATCTCAGTGGCTATAGAACCGGAGACCAAAGCTGATCAGGATAAATTGGGGGCATCACTGGAAAAACTCAGCGACGAAGACCCTACATTTAAGGTCAAGATAGATGAAGATACCGGTCAGACTATTATTGCGGGTATGGGTGAATTTCATCTGGAGGTTCTCGTGACCAGGCTTACTCGTGAATTTGGGGTCAGCGCCCGCGTGGGTAAACCCCAGGTGGCATATAAGGAGACAATAAAACGTTCAGCTCAGGCTGAGGGAAGGTTCGTCAAGCAGAGCGGCGGCAAAGGTCAATACGGCCATGTGTGGTTGACTGTCGAGCCGGGTGAGCCTGGCGAAGGCTTTAAATTTTTAAATCGTATAAAACAGGGGGTTATCCCCCGTCAGTTTATTTCATCCGTAGAGCGCGGTGTAAAAGGAGCAATGGAGACAGGGGTGCTTGCAAGTTACCCGATGGTAGATATTGTTGTTTCAGTGATAGACGGTTCTTATCATGAAGTAGACTCATCAGACCTCGCATTTGAGGTAGCCAGCTCCAAGGCATTCAATAAGGCAGTAATGTCAGCAGACCCGTATCTGCTCGAACCGGTTATGGATGTAGAGATTATTACACCTTCGGATTTTATTGGAGACATCATAGGTGATTTAAATGGCAGGCGCGGAAGGGTGGAGAGCGCTGATACAAGGGCAGGGACACGGGTTATAAGGGCATTTGTGCCTCTGGAAGAGATGTTTGGCTATGCAACAAGTCTTCGTTCTCTTACCCAGGGCAGGGCCACCTACACAATGGAGTTTGAGAGATACGAAGAGCTGCCCAAACACGTAGCGGATAAGATATTGTTAAAATAAGGAGGATTAAAATATGGCTAAAGCAAAATTTGAGAGAACGAAGCCGCATGTAAATGTGGGGACAATCGGTCACGTAGACCACGGTAAGACAGCGCTTACCTCTGCGCTTACAAAGATACTTGAGGCGAAGGGGTTGT
>JADHWT010000008.1 GCA_016783345.1 Candidatus Omnitrophota bacterium
GGCCTCTTTAATAGCCACAATATTTTTCAATGAGGAAAGCCTGGCTATAGTCTCCGGCAGCATTGAAATCCCTGTGCGTGAAGGCACATTGTACATGACAATCGGGATATCTGCTTCTTGAGCGAGCGTGCGGTAGTGCAGGTACTGGCCTTCCGGAGTGGGTTTATTATAATAAGGCGTAATTACAAGGGCAGCACTAGCCCCGCACTTAGCTGCGAATTTCGTAAGGTCCAAAGCCTCTCTTGTTGAATTCGAGCCTGTCCCTGCGATAACAGGGACTCTCCCTTTTACCTCTTCTACTACCAGGGCTATGACCTCCTTCTGCTCCTCAGAGCTTAAGGTGGCAGCCTCCCCGGTGCATCCGCATGGGGCAATACCATTGGTGCCGTTTTCAATGTGAAATTTTATAAGTTCCTTTATCTTTTTTTTGTCCACCTTTCCATTTTTAAAAGGTGTGACCAGAGCGACAATTGAGCCTTTAAACATATGCCTCCTCCTTGATACTACCATCGCAGACTAAACGCGCATCCCCTTCCAGATAGACATCCTGGAAAACCGGAACTGCTATAGAAGGAGATTTTATCTTTTTAAAATAAATCTTGAGTTCTCCGCCTTTTACCATTACTTTTACCGGTATTTTTTTTATCTTACCAATTAAATTGCTTATTAGGGCTGAGGCAACTGCCCCTGTGCCGCAGGCAAGTGTCTCATCTTCCACTCCCCTCTCATAGGTCCTTAAAAAAATTTTGCGGTTTCTTACGGAAATAAAATCTACATTTGTGCCCCTTGGCATAAATCTTTTATGAAATCTCATTTTTCTGCCTATTTCTTTTACAGAAAAATTTTTTAAATCTTTGACTACAACTACAAGATGCGGCACTCCTGTATTTATAAAATGGCCAGTATATGTATGCCCCTTAATCCTGACAGGGATATTTAACTGAATCTCTTCCGGAGTGGTCATCCCTATTTTGACGCTTTTTTTAGAGACACTGGCTATGATTTCACCGGCCTTTGTTTGAAAAATTATATTCTTACGAGCTATCCCGAGTTCATATATAAACCTGGCAAAGGCGCGCGCGCCATTGCCGCACATCTCCGGCTCACTCCCGTCAGGGTTAAAGATGCGCATGCGGAACCTGCCATTAACCTTATCCAGAAGCAGGACCCCGTCTGCACCTATAGAAAACTTTCTCTGAGAGATTCTCTTTGCAAATTTACTCTCAGGCCTGGGGATAATATGTCTGCGGTTATCAATGACAATAAAGTCATTCCCGCTCGCACAGAATTTCGCAAATTTTATCATGTTTTGATATTATGATATCAATCTTTGCTAAGTCCGTCAACTATTAAAAAGCTTAGTCCAAAAATGGAGTAAATCTGTATTCCACATATTAATTGTTATAGGGAAAAAATAATAAAATAAATGTATTCAAAAGAGCAGAAAAAATATCTAGATAACCAGGCAATCGAGCGAACGGCGTACCGCCGTTGCTCATCTTTACGTTCGGCACATAGGGAGATAAGGACAGCTTCCTGAGCCACTAATGTTCCCGTTCGGTAATGTTTAGATCAAAAAACCTTACGTGCGCCAAAATATTCCCAAACGGTAATATTTTGCTTGACAGGCACTCCATGGTGTGGTATATTCTCAATCGGTAACATGAATACTAAAAGTCCAGAGCAGCTTGGCGCCACTATTCGCGCAAGGCGCAGACAGTTGAAGGTCACCCAGAAGGATCTGGCGATGACCTGTGGTACGGGTCTGCGCTTCATTATTGATCTTGAGAAAGGCAAGCCAACCTGCCAAATCGGAAAAATCCTACAGGTTCTCCAAGCCCTGGGGCTCAAACTCCAAATCTCTAGCCCTGGCGCTGACACTGGCCAAGGCGAGAAGTCATGAATAACTTGATCGTTTATCTGAATGCCGAGAGAGTCGGAAGCCTCGAACAAGACGATAGTGGCTTGCTGCAGTTCTCCTATGATCAGACATGGCTTGAAAAGCCGAGTGCCATGCCCCTCTCCCGTTCACTGCCTCTCCAAAGCGAGGTATTCTCGGGGAAAAAGGCCAGGCCTTTCTTTGCCGGCATACTACCTGAAGAGGGACCACGAAAAAAGATAGCAGAGATCCTCGGGATCAGTGACACCAATGACTTTGCAATGCTAGAGAGGATAGGAGGCGAGTGCGCTGGCGCTGTCAGCCTGCTTCCTGAAGGCGTTGCTCCGACAAATCCGAAAAATATCCAGCACCGCGAACTGACCGAACCGGAGTTACGACAACTCATAGCCGAGTTACCCAGTCGTCCCTTAATGGTTGGTACGGATGGACTGCGACTCTCACTCGCCGGTGCGCAGGACAAATTGCCCGTTATCGTTCATAACAACGGAATATGTCTCCCTTTTGGCGATACTCCCAGCACCCACATACTGAAACCGGAGCCAGATCGTTTTCCGGGACTGGCCACCAACGAGATTTTCTGCATGACTCTAGCGCAGGCTGTTGGCTTGAACGCGCCCAATACGGAATACCGTCCGATCGGAAAGAAACCGTGCATTCTAGTTCAAAGATATGATCGAGCGACTGATGAAGACGGCAGTACAACCCGACTCCACCAAGAGGACTTCTGCCAAGCACTGGGATTCCCGCCGGAGCGAAAGTACCAGGCAGAGGGAGGCCCGATACTTAGCGACTGCATTTCGCTGCTTCGGGACTGGTCCACTGCACCCGCTCTTGATATTCCCAGCTTTATCAACGGTCTGATCTTCAATGTGTTGATCGGCAACACCGATGCTCACGGCAAGAACTACTCGTTATTGTATTCTGGTGGCGAACGAAGGCTATCTCCCTATTATGATCTTATCTCCACTCTTGCCTGGCCCGATATCTCCAAGAATCTTGCGATGAAGATTGGTGGATGCGAATCAGTCAACGCGTTCACGATTGGTGACTGGAAGAAGATGGCAAAGAAGACCGGTCTTGGTTGGCCGATGATACGAGAACGAATGACGAAAAGCTGCCGCAGTATTTTGAACGAGCTTGGCGAGGTCCAAGCGCAGACCATAGAATACAGTGAATCTATGGTCACACTACTCTACGAAACCATAGGAGACCGAGTGGCCAGGATGCTCAAAGCTCTTTCCAAACAAGAGTATTAGCCGAACCAACGGATTCAGCCGATCCGCCTTCCTGAAATAAATGTTAAAGCTCGCCTCTGATTAGATCCTTATAGGTCTCGCGTTTTCTTACTATCTTGAAACTACTGCCATTGACCAGGACCTCAGGCACACGAGGACGGGAATTGTAGTTTGAGGACATGGTAAAACCGTATGCACCGGCACTCATTACAGCGATTATATCACCTGCCTTTAGCTCTTCTATTAAACGGGCCTTAGCTAAAAAATCACCGGATTCACAAATTGGGCCAACGACATCTACTCTCTCCCTTTTTCCTTTTTTGCTTATAAGGGGCCTAATCTCATGATGCGCATTGTATAATGACGGCCGGATGAGGTCATTCATACCGCTATCTACAACTACAAATTTCTTACCCCAGCTTTCTTTAATATAGATGACCCTGGTTAGAAGAATACCTGAGTTACCGGCAATAAACCGTCCCGGCTCTAAGATAAGTTTTGCGTTAAGGCCCTTCATGAGCGGTAAAATCTTTCTGCTGAAATTTTGAGGGGTTGCGGGCGTTTCTTTATTGTAGACAATGCCCATGCCCCCGCCTATATTCAAAAACTCAATAGATATCCCCCGGGGTTCAAGGTCTTTTTTTATAAATGGAATAATTTTTTTTAGGGCCTTCTGATATGCACTAATTTCAATAATCTGGGAGCCAATATGACAATGAATACCGGCTATATGGACACCGGGCCATTTAATCCTGTCAGAGAAAATCTCCCGCGCCAGGGGAATAGAGATACCAAATTTTGTCTCTTTCTTACCGGTTACAAGATAGCTATGTGTATGCGGCTCTATGTCCGGATTTATGCGGATACATACCCTTGGGGCTTTGCCTAAAGAAAGGGCTACTTCATTTATGAGCGACAACTCCGGCAGGGATTCAACATTAAATAGCAGGATACCTTTTCTTATGGCATAGGCAATCTCATCCTCGGTTTTTCCCACGCCGGCATAGACTATTTTTTCGGGTCTTATCCCCGCGCAAAGAGCCCGATAGAGTTCGCCGCCGGAGACAATATCCGCCCCAGCGCCCCATCCTGCTAAGAGTCGTAAAATAGAAAGGCTGCTGTTGGCCTTTAGGGAATAACAGATTAAATGGGGCTTCTTTCTAAATGCCTTATCTAATTTAGAGAAGTGATCGTAGAAACTCTTCCGACTATATACATACGCAGGGGTCCCTGCCTTTTTAGCCAGGTCTACCAGCCGGACATCTTCGGCATATAGATACTTGTGGCGGTAGTTAAAGTCGTGCATAATATATAATGATATCATAATTTGAAATTGACTTCAATTTTAATTTATCTTTTTTTTCTTTTTCCTATTGACAGGGTGGCGCCTATAAGTTATGATAGTAACATATGTGTTACTATCATAAGGAGGGCATATGAAAAGGGTAGCAATAGTAGGGCTGGGGTTTATGGGGAAGATGCATTACGATATATACAGCGAACGCAAGGACGTGGAAGTCTATGCCATTGCCGAGCAGGATGAAAAGAAACGAAAAGGTGACTGGTCATCAATAGCCGGAAATATTGAAGGTAATAAAGCCGCGGCAGCTGATATCAAAAGAATAAAGATGGTCCCTGATTATCGAGAGCTGCTCGGTGACAAAAACATAGATTGGGTGGATATCTGCATCCCCACTTTCATGCACAAGAAGGCAGCATCTGATTTCCTGAAGGCAGGCTACAATGTGCTGGTTGAAAAACCACTCTGCCCCACTGTAAAAGACGCCAAAGACCTTCTCTCTCTTAAAAACAAAAGCAAGGGCATATTTATGGTTGCCCAGTGCATACGCTTCTGGCCGGGCTGGGCATTGGCAGCAGAGGCTGTAAGAAAGAAGACATACGGCAAAGTCATACACGCCTCTTTCAAGCGTGTAAGCCCGCCTGTAATGGGATGGAACAAATGGTTTAGAGACCCAAAAAAATCCGGCGGAGCAATTATGGACCTCCATATCCACGATGTTGACTTTATCCGCTGGGTCTTTGGCAGGCCAAAAAAAATAATGGCCTGCGGAAGAAAAGAAATGGCAGGTATTACCCACATATATGCCACTTATCTCTATAAAAACTTTAATGTATGTGCTGAGGGCGGATGGGATCTAGCCCCAACGTATCCTTTTAATATGTATTTCTGCATCGTATGCGAAAAGGCAACGCTTGAATACGATTTTTCCAAAACACCGATTTTTACTGTCTATATGAATGACGGGCAAAAGATTGTTCCAAAAATTAAGACAACCACGGGCTGGCATGAGGAAATCGATTATTTTATCTCTCTTATAAAGGGAGGGGGGAAACAGACCTTTGTCAAAGACCAGGAAATCATCGATACGCTGGATATAATATTCAAAGAAAAAAGATCTATGAGTACTGGCAAGCCCGTAACCTTCTAAATAATCCCTGGCTAATCTCATGACAAGACGCAAAGGAACTCAAGGCGTTCCAACTGAACAGGGCCGCAAGCGCGCTATGAACCGTTACAAAATCCTTAAGACCCTGCATCTACAAGGACCCCTTCAGCGGTTCCAGCTGGCTAGTCTCTGCAATATACGAAAATCCAGTGTCACCAGTATCGTAAACGAGCTTGTGGATTCAGGACTTGTCACTTCGCAAGACCATCGAAAAAAAAGAAATAGTCTCGTAATTAACGGCACCGGCCGGCATGCGGCTGTGGCAGAGCTCTCACCCGGGCTCGTGCGTGTTGCAAAGGTTTCCCTTACAGGGAAAATCCACGATATAAAAGAAAAAAAAGTCCCAGAGGGTACTGTCCTCAGAAAACTGATGAACATAGCTCTCGGAATGCTCAAAATGGAAGTCGGCAACAACAAGAAAAAAATTATCGGAATCGGGATATCCTGCCCCGGATTTATTGATTCTAAAATGGGTGTATGTATCCAGGCGGCAAACATCCCGGGATCACAGAATATTTTGATTCAGGATTTTTTCAAAAAATATTTTAGGCTTCCGGTCCTCGTAGAAAATGATGTGCGCTGCGGGCTATGGGCAAGTGTCTGGTTCGAACAGCTCTTAAAGGATTTTCAGAATGTATTTTATGTCGAGATAACCCATGGTGTGGGAGGGGCCCTCCTGGTCCAGGGCGCCATAATAGAAGGATGTCATTTCGCAGCTGGTGAATTCGGGCATATCAAGGCAGGAGACGAAGGAAGAAACTGCCGATGCGGTAAAAAGGACTGCCTTGAGACATATTGCAGTATACCGGCGATTTCCAGAGAAATACGCGCGATATCCCATACATACAGAAATGTCCGTTCTGCTGAAGATATCACTCGCTCTGCAGAAAAAAACCAGCGTGCGTGTAAGGTGCTCGATAAAACTATGGGGCATATGGCCAGGGCACTTATTCCAGTCGTCGCAATCCTCGACCCCCAGGCATTTGTGCTTGGCAACCAGGAATCGAATTTTTACAACGTCTTGATACCTTTCCTGCAAAAACACATACTTCAAAAAATCTTTGCTGCACATTCTGGAAAAAATGCTGCTATTAAAGGGATTGGAGGGATTGTCATGGAAAATTATTTTAAAAGTCTAAATGTATAAATAGAGGAGGGATTATGAAGACAGCGATTAATTACTGGACTATTGGAGGATTTGAAAACACAAAACCCATTGAAAAGGCTCTGGATGAAGCCAGGAAAATGGGTTATCAGGGGCTTGAACTGACATTTGGCGCAGGGGCCCTTGGGGAAGATACACCGGAGAAAGAACTCATCCGCATACGAAACTATGCGAAGAAAACCAAAATGGCTATCCCTTCCCTTGCCTCAGGCTTCTTCTGGGGATGCAGCCTGAGTTCGCCTGTCAAAAAGGAGCGGGAAAAAGCAATTGCATTTACAAAAAAATACATCCATGCTGCATCAGTACTAAATGCCGGGGCTGTACTTGTTATTCCGGGATACGTCCACATCGGCTGGGATGAAAATTCAGCAATTGTTCCCTATGAGACAGCATGGAAGCTTTCGCAAGATTCGATAAAACAGATCCTCCCGGTTGCTAGCAGGGAAAAAGTCATTATAGCTATTGAAAATGTCTGGAATAAATTCCTGCTCTCTCCCCGCGAGATGAGGGAATTCATAGATTCCTTCAAATCCAAATGGGTAGGCTCATATTTTGATCCGGCAAATGTCAGCCTCACAGGATTTCCAGAACACTGGATACAGATCCTGGGCAAACGCATAAAACGCGTTCATGTAAAAAACTTCAAGGGGCAGGATGCAGGCGGCACTATCAAGGGATTCGGTGAGGACATCCTCGAAGGTGATGTCAACTGGCCTTTAGTTGTAAAAGAACTTAAAAAAATCAAATACAACGGATTTCTAACAGCCGAGCTTTTGCCATTCTGCAGGCTCCCCGACATGGTACTCCCGGATCTGGAACTGGCTAGGAAAAATGCTGGACAGATAAAAAGCTTATAAGAGCCCTTTTGCCTTTTTAATATCCTTACGGACCTCTATCTGCGAAGTCCCGCCTTCTGATTTTTTCTTTTTAACTATTGCCTGCGGATTTAAAACCTTCTTAACGTCAGATGAAAAATAAGGGCTGTATCTCTTTAGCTCTGCCAGTGATAACTGAGATATGCCTTTTTCCCTTTTCTCAAGGTCCCTTACAATACATGCCACTATTTGGTGCGCATTTCGAAAAGCCACTCCTTTCCGCGTAAGGTAATCGGCAACTTCTGTTGCCTCTAAAAAACCTTTTTTTAAGGCATCTTCCATGTTTCCCTTATTCACTTTTATATCTTTAATTAATTCCCCGGCGACATCCAGAGACTTTTTCAAAATAGAAACTGTATCGATAATTAACGGATTTCCTTCCTGGAGGTCACGGTTATAGGTTAAAGGCAGGCCTTTCATAAGACTTAAAAATGAAAGAAGATTTCCGTATGCGCGGCTTGTCTTCGCACGGACAAGCTCAGCTACGTCCGGATTTTTCTTCTGGGGCATGATGCTGCTGGTAGCGCAGAACTCATCGCTTATCTCTATAAAACCGAAAAAAGGAGTGGACCAGATTATTATCTCATTCATCAGGCGCGAGAGGTGTAACATTACCATTGAAGCTGCATAGATAAAATCAATTGCAAAATCGCGGTTACTTACGGCATCCATACTATTCGGTATAACCTTTTTAAACCCGAGGAGTTTGGCTACAAATTTTCGGTCTATCGGGAAAGACGTGCCGGCTAAAGCACAGGCGCCTAATGGAAGCTCATTTATCCCTTGAGAGGCCTTAACCAGTCTTTCATAATCTCTTTGAAATGCGTGAAAATGCGCCATCAAGTAGTGGCTGTATAAAATTGGCTGTGCCGGCTGGAGATGGGTAAAACCAGGCATTATTACATTAAAATTCTGTTCTGCTTTCTTGACGAGAACCTTTTCTAAATTTTTGAGAAGGAAAAGTATCTCTTTTATCTCCTCACGCAGATACAGCCTCAAATCCAGGGCTATCTGGTCATTCCGGCTTCTCGCAGTATGGAGTTTTTTCCCCACCTCTCCTGCCTTTTCTATCAGACGCGCCTCGATATTGAGATGCACATCCTCTAATTCTTTTTTGAATTTAAACCGACCCTGTTTAATCTCTATCTCTATCTCTTTAAGGGCCTTCAAGATTTTTCTTTTTTCTGCTGGTTTAATAATCTTACACTTAGAAAGCATTAGCAGGTGCGCAATAGATCCTTGAATGTCATATGGAGCAAGGACCTTATCTACCTCAATAGATTCAATATAATCCAGCGCCTTTGTCGCAGTCTTTTTAAGTCTGCCTTTTAAAATATTTGTCATTTTTTCCCCTCATAAAATAAATGGTGTCTGTCACTATTTTTTAAAGCCCTTTATTGGTAATCCCCATAGCTCAATAAATCCCTTTGCAAGGCGTTGGTCAAATATGTCCTCTTTATCATAGGTGGCTAACTCATAGCTATAGAGAGAATATGGAGATTTTCTTCCGCAAACTATGCCATTGCCTTTGTTCATCTTGATCCTTACCGTACCGGTGACCCTCTTCTGCGTCTCTCCTACAAATTTATCCAGGGCCTCTCTCAGGGGAGAATACCAGAGTCCGTAATATATGAGCTCAGCATATCTAAGAGCGACACCTTGTTTAAAGTGGAGAAGTTCCCTCTCCAATGTCAGACCCTCCAGGGCCCTGCGCGCCTGGTGGAGTAAAGATGCCCCCGGCGCCTCATATATCTCGCGCGATTTTATACCGACAAGCCTGTTTTCCACCATATCACTTCTGCCAATGCCATGCCTTCCGGCACGCAGGTTCACCTCTTCGATAAGTCTAACAAGGCTTAGCTTTCTACCATTTATAGAAACAGGGATACCTTTCTGAAAACCTATCTCTATATATTCTCCTTTTTTGGGCCCACCTTTTGGCCCACCTCGTAGGTGGGAAGAGGTCATCTGATATATGTCTTCAGGGGGTTCTCTCCACGGGTCTTCCAGCACCCCGCATTCTATACTCACTCCCCAGAGATTCTTATCCAGACTATAAGGCGATTTCTTTGTTGTCTTAATAGAGAGTCTATGGCGTTTAGCGTAATCTATCTCCTCTTCCCGCGATTTAAGCTCCCATTCCCTTACCGGCGCAATAACCTTTATATCCGGCGCAAGGCTTGCGATAGAAACCTCAAAGCGAACCTGGTCATTGCCTTTGCCGGTGCAGCCATGCGCTACGAACTCTGCCTTTTCACGTCTTGCGACTTTAACCAGGTGTTTGGAAATTAATGGACGAGACAAGGCAGCCGAGAGATAGTATTCACCTTCATAAATAGCCCCGGCCTGAAGCGCAGGCATAATAAAATCTCTGGCAAATTCTTCCCTTAAATCCTCGAGATAGATCTTTGCTGCGCCGCATTTAAGCGCGCGCTTCTTAAGCGAAACAATTTCCTTTAATCCCTGGCCTACATTTGCAGCCAGACATATTACCTCCGCACGCATATTTTTCTTAAGCCAGTGGATTATGACCGAGGTATCTAACCCGCCGGAATACGCCAGAATTATCTTTCTCATCTTACCTCCTCACCCTTAAAAAATCTGGGACAGTCCCGATTTTTGTTAAGATTGCCTTCTGCACATGAAGCCTGTTTTCAGCCTGGTCAAAGACAACGGAATGTTTCCCTTCTATAACCCCGTCACTGATCTCCTCCCCGCGGTGGGCAGGGAGACAGTGCATGACAAGGACATCCTTTTTAGCTAATTTAAGGATATGCTTATCTATCTGAAAATATTTAAATCTCTTAAGTCTCTCTTTCCTCTCTTCCTCCTGCCCCATACTCACCCAAACATCAGTATAGAGCACATCAGCATCCTTAGCCGCCTCTTCCGGGCTATTGGTTACTTTCACTTTAGCTTTTTTAACAAGCTCTGCCTTTGGCTCATAACCTTCGGGTGCGGCAATAGAGAGATGAAACGGCAATTTAGTTGAGGCGGCAATCCATGAATTGGCAACATTATTGCCGTCTCCGATAAACGCAATCTTTAGTCCCTTAAGGTTTTTTTTCTTCTCGAGGATTGTAAAGAGATCCCCCATAACCTGACATGGATGAAATAGGTCAGTCAGTCCATTAATAACAGGGACAGAGGCAGCTCCGGCAAGTTCTAATAAATGTTTATGGGAAAATGTCCTGGCAACAATCCCGTGGACATATCTTTCCATAACCCTGGCGATGTCTTTGACAGGTTCACGTCTCCCAAACTGTATGTCTCCCGGACCAAGATAAATTGAGCCGCCGCCCAGCCCTCCGATTGCTACCTCAAAAGAGACCCTGGTGCGCGTAGAGGGCTTTTCAAAAATCAGGGCAAAAAATTTTCCCGAAAGCGGGAAAAAATTTTTCTTCTTACCGTGTTTAAATTCCCCGGAAAGAGTGAATATATCTTCTATGTCTTTCTTGCCAAGGTCAAGAATTGAGATAAAATCTTTTCCTTTTACCATACTAAATTTTCCTTAAATATTGCCTTAAATTTGCCATAGATAGATTTAGCCTTCCTGAGAATAGCCAGATTGTCCTCCCTCTTAACCAGTTCGTACATAAAAGGACCGTCATAACTTCCCTGGGCTAAGGCAGCCAGAAACTCTGGCCAGTTAATACTTCCCTCACCGGGCAAATGATGGTCATCTCTCTCACCCGAATTATCAGAGACGTGGAGGGTGACAAGCCGGCTCTGAAATTTTTTAATTGTCTCAATAAGGTCCCCGCCTATATTTGCATGACCTGTATCAAGACATATACCTATGTAAATCGATTTAAAACTATTAGCTATTTCCCAGACCTCCTCTGCAGTATCCCCGACTCTACCGGGAAGCATATTTTCCAGGACAAGCACTTTCTTTTTCCCCTCGCATATCTTTAATATCTCTTCCAGGCTTGTCTTCAAATTTGAAATGAGAGGCTGCCTGTTTTCTCCTTCATTAACCCTGATACCCCCATGAATGATAAGCCTCGCTCCTCCTAACTCCTCTAAAACTTCTGCGCTATGGATTATCTCTTTAACTGCGCCACGTCTTATATCTTTATCACAACTGCTTAAATCATACGCCTCGCCAAAAGGGGCATGGAAGGAAGCAACCTTTATTCCCAGAGAGTTAATAGAGGACTTAATCTTTTTTACAGCCTTAGGGTTCGTGAAATCAAAGTGCGGCTTTCTTCCCCATACCTCTATAAGACTAAAACCTGCCTCCTTTATCTGTTTTAATTCTTTAAGAGAGAGGGGTTTATCCTCAAAGATAAAGGTAGAAACAGCCAGCTTAAATATATTCGTCACCTGTGTCCCTCATTTTCTTAAGTATCCGCTCTAACACCTCCAGGCCTTTAGAAATTTCCTGCTTCGTAATAATCAAGGGCGGTAAAAACCGCAGGATATTATCCCCTATAGCATTTATAAGGACACCTTGCGCCATAGCTTCTCTGGCTATTAATTGGGCATTCCCGTCTACATCCACCCCCAGCATAAGCCCGGCTCCGCGCACCTCTTTTATAATTTTATACCGGTTTTTTAATTTCTCTAAGCATTTTTTAAAAAATCTTCCATTCGATTTCACATTTGCAAGGAAACTTTTTTTGGAGATAATATCCAAGACCTTCAGGCTCACCATACAGGCAAGAGGATTTCCCCCGAATGTAGAGGCGTGATTGCCTTTACCAAGAATATTACTATAAGGTTTACTTACTATTATTGCGCCCATCGGTATGCCGCTGGCCAGAGATTTGGCAAGGGTGATGACATCAGGCCTGATCCCTGAGTGCTCATATGCAAAAACATACCCGGTTCTACCAAGTCCGCACTGGACCTCATCAAACACGAGGAGAATCTTTTTTTCTAAACAGAGAGCTCTAAGACTCTTAAGAAACTTCATATCCCCCGGGTAGACTCCTCCCTCTCCCTGCACAGGTTCTATTAAAATCCCGCATGTTTTAGAAAAAAGCTTTGCCTTGACACTCGCTATATCGTTTAACCTGGCAAATTTAAAACCGGGGACAAGCGGGTAAAAACCTTTGTGGATCTTCTCCTGTCCGGTGGCAGATAAGGTAGCGAGCGTTCTTCCGTGAAAAGACTTCTCAAAACTAATAATCTCATTTGCCCCATTTAAATTTTCAAGTCCGTGCTTTCTGCAGAGTTTTATAGCTGCCTCATTGGCCTCAGCGCCGCTGTTACAAAAAAAACATTTGCCGCCAGGGAAGGATAACTTAACTAACTTCTCTGCTAATCTTATCTGCGACTGGTGATAATAGAGATTTGATATATGGATTAATTTAGACACTTGAGCCTTTATCACTTTCACTATCTCCGGGTGGCTATAGCCAAGAGAATTTACAGAAAGACCGCTCAGTAAATCAAGATACCGTTTTCCTTCTGTATCCCAGAGATACACACCTTTGCCCCTGGTAAATGCAACCTGCCTTTCCCCGTAAGTGGGGATAACAAAAGTGCTATCCTTTTTCTTTAATTGTTCCAGCTTCATTTTATTATCTCAGTCCCTATCCCTTTATCCGTAAAGACCTCAAGTAAAAGCGCATGTTTTATGCGCCCGTCAATAATATGGACCTTGGGCACACCTCTCTCTAAAGCTGTTTCTCCTGCCCGGACTTTAGGAATCATCCCCTTTCCGATGATCCCGTCTCTTATAAATTCTTTGATATCCCCTTTCTTAAAGGTAGGGATAAGGGTAGAGGGATCCTCCGGGTTTCGCATTATTCCGGAGACATCTGTCATAAAAATTATCTTTTCAGCAGGAATACTGGAGGCTATCTCTCCGGCAAAATGGTCAGCATTAATATTTAAAAGCTGACCTTTATCCCGCGCAAGAGGAGCCAGGACATATATACAATCTTCATTTTTTAAAAGATCTACCAAAACCGGACTTACCTCTATTACCTCCCCTACAAAGCCGAGCTCTTTCTTAATCTGCCCGGCCTTAATAAAATCAGCCTCTTTATCTGTCAGTCCCTTAGCTTTTGCCCCCTTACTTTGTATCATCTCCAGTATATCTTTATTGACTTTATTAATCAACACATCTTCTACTATATCAAGGGTCTCTTTATCTGTCACGCGCAGTCCATCGATAAAATTAGCTTTTTTTCTGGCTCCGATAAGTGCCTGATTGATAAAAGGACCTCCCCCATGGACAACTACTACCTTTATGCCCGCAAAATGCAAGAAAATAATATCCTCTATAGTAGTAGGTTTCAGGTCATTATTTAGCGCGCTCCCGCCGTATTTGATGACCACAACCTTTCCCCGAAACCGCCGGATATACGGGAGGGCCTCGATCAGAACATCTGCCTTTTTAATAAACTCTTTCATAATCAAGTCCGATAATGAGCATTAATATGGACATATTCCGGGGTTAAATCACATCCCCATGCCTTTGCCCTGGCCTTTCCTTTACAAAGGTCAATGAGGAAAGAAACTTTTTTATTGCCCATCTTTTTGGATAAAAACTTAGGATTAAAATTTACCTTCTTTCCAGAGCGGAATACGTTTACCCCCTGTATCCATATCTTTACTTTTTTCTCATTGATATTTCCCCTCATACCTATAGACGCAAGGATCCTTCCCCAATTAGGGTCCCTGCCAAAGACCATCGCCTTTATTAGATTAGACGCTGTTACCCCTTTACTCATCTCCCTGGCCTCTTTTAGTGTCCCGGCATTTATAACTTGCGCCTCGATAAGCCGCGTAGCGCCCTCGCCATCCAGGACCAGCTGCCGGGCAAGGTCTGTCAGAAGTTCTTCCAATGCCCCTGCAAATAAAAAGTAGTCTTTCCCTTTTCCGGAGATTAGAGGATTCTGTGCCCGGCCATTTGCCATGATAAAGAGAGAATCATTCGTGCTCATGTCGCCATCTATAGTTATCTGATTAAATGAATCCTCTGTCTTTTCCTTTAAGGCAGTTTTTAAAAGAGGAGAAGTAATATTGCAGTCAGTTGTAACAAAAGAAAGCAGGGTTGCCATTCGCGGAGCAATCATCCCGCTGCCTTTAGCCATCCCGCCAAGGGTTACTTTCTTCCCTTTAATCTTTATAGTAACACCCGCTGTCTTAGGCCGTGTGTCAGTGGTGAGTATCGCCATACTTGCCTTTTTTCCGCCATTTGGGCTTAAGCCCATGGCTAAATCCGGCAGAGCCTTCTCAACCTTTTCTATAGACAATCTCTCTCCAATAACTCCTGTTGAGGCAACCAGCACATCTGTTTCACTTATGCCTAATTCTTTAGCTACCTTCCGACACATCCTTCTTGCATAAGTTTCTCCTTCCTTACCAGTAGCAGCATTGGCACAGCCGCTATTTATAACTATTGCCTGGGCATATCCATCTTTTAAGTACGTCTGGCTGAGGACTACAGGCGCTGCCTTAATACTATTGCAGGTAAAGACGCCTGCTGCATGAGAGAGAAAAGGAGAGCTTATAAGGGCAAGGTCTAATCCTTTTTCTTTTATACCCGCGCGGATCCCGGAGGCCAGAAAACCTTTGGGAGAGGTAATGCCAGTCATGGGAGAACTGGTAGGCCAAGTAAAGCAGTTTCTTCCGGAAACCCAAGCATGAGATTCATATTCTGGACAGCCTGGCCAGAAGCGCCTTTAACCAGATTATCAATTGCCGAAACCACAATCACATGTTTTGTTTTTTCCGAAAGTGCAATCCCCAGCTCACAAATGTTTGTCCCCCGCACGAATTTTGTCTCCGGGAGTTCTCCATGCGGAAGCACGTGGATAAACTGTTCTCCCTTATAAGAGCTAAGAAAAACCTCTCTCAGTTTCTCTATCTTAACAACTTCTTTTAATTCAAGATAGACCGTTGCAAGTATACCCCTGTTCATGGGGATAAGATGCGGAGAAAATAATATAGAGACATTTCCCTTGAGGAGATTAGATAAGACCTCTTCCATTTCAGGCTGGTGCCGGTGCAAACCAATATTATACGCCTTTACGCTTTCGTGGCACTCTGCATGGATGATTTTAAGGCTCTCTGTTCTGCCTGCGCCTGATACCCCGCTCTTTGCGTCAGCTATTATAGCTCCCTTGACAAGACCTGCTTTAAGAAGCGGGAATGTAGCTAACGTGACGGCAGTAGGATAACAACCCGGATTTGCAACCAGGTTACTTCCCTTAATCTCATCCCTGTAAATCTCACTGAGGCCATAGACAGCTTCTTTTAAAAATTCCTGAGCTGTATGTTTTACTCCATACCACTTCTCGTAGGTGTCTTTGTTCTTCAATCTAAAATCAGCCGATAGATCAATGACCTTAAGTCCTTTTTTCATTAAATGAGGGACTACCTCTAAAGAGACCTTGTGGGGAAGCGCCAGAAATACTACTTCGCAAAGACCCACAAGCTTCTCTATATCGAGGTTTTCACACGGAAGAGAAATCTTCCCCCGAAACTGCGGGAAAATATTTTCTATTCTTTCTACTTTCTCTATCTTGGCTGCTACATAGGTTATCTCGACGTGGGGATGACCCAGGAGGAGCCGGATGAGCTCCTCTCCGGCATAACCGGTAGCGCCAACAATTCCTGCCTTAATTTTTTTAGACATTTTAAAAGGGTGAGTGGAATATTAGAAGCGGTTGGTGAGTCCTACGCTCACACCAAATTCATCAAAGAAGCGGCCTTCTACACTTAAAATTCCTGTGCCGCTGATAATGTCTTCCCAATCAAAGGGGAAATCAAATCCTGCTGTAATCCCTACTTTATTCTTATTTTCCCCTGAGAGATCATACTCAACACTATTAACAGTAAACTTATTACTTATTTCCCGATGTGCGAAAGTAACACCTATATAAGGGAAAAATGGACCTGCTTTTAGCTGAGAAAGTAAAGATGTCTGAATATTGTTCTCTTTATATTTATAAGAAGCTGAATAAATATCTACCGTGGAACCATCTGCAACAAACTTGACCTCCTCAATGTCCGGGCAAGTACCATAGTACTGGCCGTCTAAAATGAGCTTGAAGCCCCATGGCTCATATTCATATAGCCTGAGCATGAACCCGCCCCCAAAGGCAAATCCCCACTCCATCTTCTCTTCGATATCCGCTGTTGTATCTTTATGCTCAAGATGAGATGTGCCAAGCCGCACATAAAAATCCAGGAAATCATTTACATTTACTGTGCCTTTTAGAAAAACCCATTGTCCCTCTTCAGTCTGATTATTATCAGAGTTATCCGGGGATATATCGCTTTCAAAAATAAAATTTGTCTCCAGGCTTAACTGCCCTTGATTATGCTCTGCCTCTTCTTTCATTACACCTACAGGATTACCGCTCATGATAGCCCAGGATGGAGCTGCAATAACTAAAAACACCCCAACTACTAAAACTTTTAAAAATCTATTCATTGAATTTCCTTTTTATATTTTATCGTTTAGAGAACTGGAAACGTGCCCGGGCTGAACGAAGACCGTATTTCTTCCTCTCTTTTTTTCTGGAATCTCGCGTGAGGAACCCCTTTTGTTTGAGGATACTTTTAAAACTGTCATCGCTCGACAAAAGCGCCCGGCTTATACCCAACCGCACTGCCTCAGCCTGGCTGGAAATCCCCCCGCCGAAAACCTGCGCCCGAATATTAAATTTACCATCGGTCTTGGTCAAGACAAGAGGCGCCTTAAAGACTGTAATCAGATTCTGGCGCTGAAAATAGTCCAGAGGCTTGCGGCCATTCACCTGCATCTCGCCATTGCCGGGAAAAAGATAGACCTTGGCAATTGCAGTCTTTCTCTTCCCGGTACCGTAAAATTTTGTTTTTTCTTCAGCCATTAGACTTTAAACTCCAGAGGAACGGGCTGCTGGGCTGCGTGAGAATGTTCGGGCCCGGCAAATATCTTTAGTTTTTTTATCATCTCTCTGGCAAGACGGTTTTTAGGAAGCATCCCTTTAACGGCCTGATGAATGACTTCCTCAGGCCGTCTCTCCAGCATCTCTTCCAGCGTCCTTTCCTTTAATCCGCCATGATAACCGGAATAACTATAATACATTTTCTTTTTAAGCTTGTCCCCGGTAACAGATATTTTTTTAGCGTTTACAACGACCACATAATCACCGGTATCAACATGCGGAGTAAAGATGCTTTTATTTTTTCCTCTCAAGATATTGGCTATTACTACAGCCAATTTACCCAGGACCTTTCCCTCGGCATCGATGAGATACCATTTCCGCTCTTTCTCTACATCTTCTTTTTTAGCCAAAAATGTCTTCTGCATGGTAAAGATAATTATATGCCACACATATTTCTATGTCAAGGATATTCTGCCTCCACCTTTGCCGAGATCCCGCCTCGCTGGTGCCAGAGGGTAACAATCTTAACCCAGCGCGGCCTTACTGTTTTAACAAAGTTCTCCATAATTTTATTCGTAGCATGTTCTTGAAAGACAGGAAGATTGCGGTACGCATTTAGATAAAGTTTCAGGGATTTTTCTTCAACTAAGTATCTCTCAGGTTTATATTGGACGATGATTTCAGCAAAATCAGGAAGACCTGTCTTGGGGCATACTGAGGTAAATTCATTTGTTTTTAGTTCTACGAGATAATCTTTATCTTTGTACTTATTTTCAATAGTCCGAAGACCTGGCCTTATTATAAGACTTCGGATAGCCTTCTGCCTTCCCTTATAACCGCCTAAGCCAAAGGGCAGCTTTTTATTCCTTATCCTTTTTGAGTTTTTCAATTTAAAAAAATGGTGAGGGCGGAAGGAATCGAACCTTCGTTGGCGGCTTAAAAGGCCGCTGCTCTACCCCTGAGCTACGCCCCCAAAAGATTTTCCTCTACTATTATAGTCTCGGAACGCTTAGGCCCAATTGAAATAATGCTGATATCTATTCCGATAAGCTTACTTATCTTGTCGAGGTATTCCTTTGCCTTTTGGGGCAGGTCTTCAAACCTGGTAATACCCCTGGTACTCGTGTTCCATCCATCCACTTCTTCATAGATAGGTCTGGCCTCTTCTATTTCTCTTAAAAGGCTGGGAAATGTTGTGAGGCGTTTGCCTTTATATTCATAGGCAACAGCTATCTTTATCTTATCCAGCCCATCCAGGACATCTAATTTTGTAATGGCCAGTCTATCCAGTCCATTAACAATACTTGCATAACGTACCACTACAGCGTCAAACCACCCGCACCGTCTGGGTCTTAAGGTTGTTGCACCGTATTCTTTGCCTTTTATCCTCATCTTTTCCTCAAATTGAGGTTCGAATTGAGTCGGTAGAGGCCCTTCTCCTACGCGGGTAGTAT
>JADHWT010000009.1 GCA_016783345.1 Candidatus Omnitrophota bacterium
TATGTGTTGCTCCCCGTATCTTTGCCTTAGGAGAAGTAGTAATAATCTCTGTATGGAAGCATTGGGCAATGGATGGCAGAGACTGCATGAGACACTGGACATCCACAACCATTGCCTCAACTGCCCCGGTAATGATTGCAAGCTCCTGCTGGAGCATATTCCCGGCAATAGGGATTCCGTGCCGCATCAATATCTCATTCGCGGTGCAGCAAATACCCGCGATATTAATTCCTTTAGCGCCTTTCTCTTTTGCAAAATTTAAGAGTTCCTTATCATTCGCGGCGATAACAATCATCTCCGAGAGAAGCGGTTCATGGCCGTGAACGACAATATTTACCTCATCTTCTTTTAATACCCCGAGATTCGCTTTTCCAATAACCGGGACAGGCGTGCCGAACAAAATATCCTGAAGTTCCGTCGCTATCATTGAGCCGCCCCATCCATCGGCTAAGGCGCAGCGGGTTCCCTGAAGCATGAGGTTTTCATAGTCCATATCCACGCCCATGGTTGTCCGGTGCATGATTTCAACTATCTCTCTGTCTATCCCTCGAGGGACAACACCGGATTTCTTCCATATTTCCTGCCTTTTCAAAGGCGCGCGTTTTATGAAACGGAGCTCACCTTCCTGTTTTCCAAACTCAGCCATCGCAACGCGTCCGACATCTTTGGCTACTTCTTCAATACTCCTGGTTCCGGTCTCTACGCCAAGATCCATAGCCACCTGCAAAAGTTTCTTCTTGTCCTTTATTGTGTAACCCGGGACCTTTCCCTCTGCAGTAGCTAAAAATACTTCCGCGACTGCCCTGCCGTGGTCAGAATGGGCAGCAGTACCTGCAGCTATCATCCTGAGAAAATTTCTGGCAGCAATGGTCTCAACTGTCGCCCCGCACACGCCGAATTCTGACCTTTTACTAATTCTGCACGGCCCCATAGCGCAGATCCTGCAGCAGACGCCGGTAGACCCGAATTTACACTGGGGTGATTGAGTAGCCAGTCTATCCCACGCAGTATCTATTTTATTTGAAGTCATCAAGACCCTCCTTTACAAGTTTCACTGCCTCAGGGTGCTGCATAACAAGGAGATCTGCTCCTGCTAAAAGCTGAGTCCATCCGGTTATCGCCTCGATAAATATTCCCCGGCGTTTCCTATCCCCCATTTTTGGATCATCTCCTTCTTCTATCTGAACCTCTTTCTTCTTCCACACGTCATGGGCAAAATTACAGATAACAGGGAACTGTAGTTTTTCGTCCTGCTGTACAAGGGCAGCTTGTTTCTGCCGTTCCATTACAGAGTAAGTGTACTCCAGACCATAGCCTATCGTGCAGCCGCCGATATTTAAATCTATCATAATCTGTGCCTCAGGCACGCCCAGGTCAGTCAATAAGATATTCAACTGCTTGGCCAGATTTATATCAATAGGTGTGGAGGCGACAACAGTATGCCCATAGGCAAGCGCTGCCGCTCCTATCTTTTTGTAATTTTTATCAGTAGCCGGTCCCAGGATCACCTTTTTCCCCTGACAAATCTCCGCTACCTTTGGCAAGACTTCTGCATCCTTATCGTCATTTTCGCTCCCCCAGACAATTAATGGGACATCTATTGCATCCGCTACCTTCTTGATTATCGGCATTACTTCATCGGCTCCCTTATTTAAACCATTTGGATCAGCGCTAAGAAGACGCAGACATATTAACTCTGCCCCATACTCACTGATACATTTCTTAGCCCATGCCACAGGGTCATCTATTACATCCTTAAAAATCTCAAGCAGAGTCTCTGACCACCCTTCCGGTTTACAGTCTATAACGTGCATGGCTATCCTTGGCTGATGAGGCATCTCCCCTTCAAAAAGATAAAACGGATAGGAGCTCTCCCCTCCGAATGTTACTGCCTTATCTCCCTGGCCGACCGTGATTTCCTTTATCTTCCCTGAATAAGTAATTTTTGGAATTTCAAATGCCATTTTTTCTCCTTTCACCCCTCTAATTTGTCTTTAATATCTTTTAGCTCTTTCAAAACGGATTCGTCAACCTTATCCAGAAACGCTTTATTATAACAAATAAATCCTATAATTTCAATGCCTGTAAATTTTCCTTTTATAAAATCTATATCCCTCCGGCCGGTTACTTTATTTCCGATTACTAAAATTTTCTTTATGCCTATTTCCCCGGCTAACTTGTTAATCCGAAAGGCAGTCTCAATACTCCTGCTCGTTGGTTCAACCACGATAAGTAAAATATCCACCCCGCTCGCCGTGCCCCTCCCGAGATGCTCAATCCCTGCCTCCATATCTATAATTACTATGTCGTCGCGGGCAATTAAAAGATGGTTTAATAATGCCTTTAAAAATGTATTCTCCGGACAAAAACATCCGCTCCCGCCTTTTTTGCCCCCTCCCATTCTTAAAAGTTTTATCCCCCCGCGCTCCACAAAAAACTTCTCCGGTATATCCTCGACCCTGGGGTTTAATTTAAAGAATCCGCCCGTAGTTCCCGGCCTTGCCCCGGTCCTCTCGTGGATTAATTCCTTCATATCTATAATTGCCTTGATTTTGTCCGGCTCGGAAAAACCCAGGGTAGCCCCTAAATTTGCATCGGGGTCTGCATCGATTGCTATTACCTTTTTCCCTTCTTTAGAAAAAAGTAATGCCAGTCCGGAAGCGATTGTTGTCTTTCCTACTCCGCCCTTACCGCTGAAAGCTATCTTCACTTTCTCTCTTCTCTATCTCATATATAACTTCGCCCTCTTTAGCATAGCCCAGTTCTTTTCGGGTTATTTCCTCAATATAAAGAGGATCGTTTTTTAATGCCCATATCTCTTTTTTCAATTTTAAATTCTCTTCGCTGAGTTCCTCATTTTTCTCGCGATACTCTTTAAATCTTTCATTGATCACTTCCCAGCGAAGATATCCCGGCAGAAAAATATATAAAAGCAGGGCTAACCCCAGAGCTACCCAAAAAAATCTTCTAGCCCTTATCTTCATTATTTTACCTATCCCCATGCCTTTTATAACCATTACCTATTTGCACCGCATTTGCACCGCATTTGCACCGCATTATTTAAGGGCATAGTAAATAGCTCTTCCAATCCCTTTTCTAACAATTATAGCTTCTGCTTTTAGTTTAGTAAGTTCCCTCAAAGCAGTATCACTGGATACATTTAAAAGCTTAGCACATCTGGAAGCGGTTATCTTCTTATTACTCCTAAGATAGTCTATAATCTTCTCCTGTCTTTTACTAAACTCAGTGATTTTTTCATCTTCCATAAATTTATCTTTAGTGGAATAAATATTGACTAAGAAAGTATAATCATCTGATTTTATAACAGGTAATCGTGGTTTTAATGGATGTTCTTTATGCTCCTTAATTATCTTATTCCAACCCTCGCCAAGTTCTTCAATATACTCTATCTTTGCTAATATTTTGGCTATAATAGGATTTCTTGAAGACTGCATTTCAGTTATATTTTTGGGTGTGATACCCTTAGGAAGTCCTCCTGGATTATAGAATTCTATCCTATTGGAAAATATCTTTATTATTACTTTTGTACTAATATTAGAATAGTCCCTATGGCAAACACTATTTGTAATAAGTTCTCTTATGGAAAACCATCCGTATTCAGGAATGTCTTCTCTCTGAACCCTATCTTTTCTTAACCGGGACATAACAGAAATATGTTCTTTTATGTATTCATCACAATTATCTATCTGTTGAAAAAGATTGCCGGTGAATTCCTTATAATCCAGTCTTTTTATATCCACTTCTTCGCCTTTATATCTAGCTAATGCAATATAGGCATTCAGAAAAAATTTTTGAGTATCTTTTCCAAAGAGAAGTATACCTGCATTGGTAGGCTTGTTATATTTAATACATCCTAAAGAGCTTAGAATAGATTTTGGATCGCTTGTTATTTTCTTTTCAGAAACTCGTTCGTATAGAGGTATAAACGTATTTTTCACAAAATCCCAGTCTATATCTCCAATCTTTGCTTCTAAACAAATCTGCTTATCAAACTGCAGTTTTTCTCTATGTTTCTCTAAAATTAACCTCTCATATTCATCCTTACTCATCTTAAGGGTAGATTTGCCAACTCTCTTATATGGCCGGCCAAAGGCTAATACTAAATGATCAGCAGATTCTTTTACATCTATGATGATTATCTCTTTCTCTTTATTCCTTAGTGTGGTAATCCCTGGATGAACCTTGGGATCGGTATGTTGAGAAATTTGGTTAGTGAGATTTTCAATCGTCCCTTTTCCGATTTGAACGCCTGCTATTTTACCTGCCTTTGAAACACCGATAAAAATCTTTCCGCCTTCAGTATTAGAAAAAGCAGAGATAGTGTTTATTGTCTCCTTTATCTCTGACAAAGACAGCTTCCATTCTACAATAGTAGACTCAGGAGGTATCTTTAAACTTTGCTTGCTTTTTTGCATATTTATTTATTCCTTTTTATTAGCATCCTCATATACCCCCCTTAGGAATTCATAGCCTTTGCTGCCGTAGATGTTACATATCTTATCGGCATCGGTTTTGTTTCCTGAGTCATAAATTTTTTTAACGATTGATATTATATCCTCTTCTTTATATCGCGGCGTTGCCGCAGTCAGCATCTCTAAGAATATTTTACTAATAAATCCCATACTCTGTCCATCAAATTTATTGAGATATTCCACAAAAAAACCAGCATTAAAATTCTCTTCTACGCAAGGAGCTAAATCTAAAAGCCATTTTGAATTTTCTGAGTCAATGCTATCTAATATTACTGTTAATCTTGATAAATCTGAGAGCAATTTTTTATAGTCATCTTTCAGATTACGTTTAATCATGTCCTTCTCTCTATAAATCCATCGCCAGAATTCTATAATTCTATCCCGCGCTTTTTTATCCCCTTCAGTTTCTTTCTCTGTATCAGATTTTTTAATTAAATTGCGGCTTTCAGACCAGAAGAAACTGACTATCTCTAATATCTGGGGGCATTTCCATTTATCAATAATTTTTTTAAAAAGACTATCTTCTCCTTCCAAAGATTCATCTCCTCTCAAATATCCAATCGTTATATGCTGGACAATGCCCTCTGCAGTGAGCTCCTTTCCGAAGTCACTTTCTATGGCTTTTATATAATGAGGCCGCATCAATTTATATAAATCCTGATATACTCTATGACCGGAAAGATAGCCTTCCATAAATGCCTGCCATTTAATGTTATCTCCTGGCAAATCTTTAAATTCTTTTATCTTTTTTTCAACCCATGTCTTATTCAGATACGCAAAATTAGGCATATACCACCCGAAGAAAGTATATGCCTCAATAACTTCTTTTTGAAACAGATTTTCATACTTTCCTGGATTCCATTTAATCTCTTCTTTCTTAACACCTTTTTTATCTTCAACGCGCGCCTTACGAAGAGACAATAATATTATAGCAATTATTACTCTGCCATAAGAAGTATTTAAAGAATATGTTGCAAAATCCCTGGGTGGTTTTTGGACTCCAACTACCGGCAGTTTTTCTATCGCCTTATCAAGAATTTCTTCAGCCTGGCGAAAATATTCCTTATCTGCAGCAAATGCCCATGAATCATTCCTCGTGCCTTCCTGGATTAAATCGGCTGCAACATTAATAATCGAAAGGTGCGTGTCTCTCCAATCTTCATCCTGCGATTTTTTAGCGTCCTCCCAAAAACCGGGTTCATTAAAATATCCTTTTACAAACTTAAATAATTTCCCCCAATCAAAAGTTTTTTTCTCTTTCCAGACATCTTCAAGTCCGTAAAGAATAGTATAGGCATAATGGTAATTTACCTTTAAGAAAGGGTCTAAATCTTCAACAAATTTATCAGGCTTTTCTTTAACTGCTGCCTTTAAAACCTCAGCCAGACCGCCTGCAGTAGGTCCTTTCCATTTATCTTTAGTTTTAAATTCATGAAGGTACTTAGCTAATTCCCTATTGCTCATTTTTAAAATATCTTCTTTGCTCACAGGAGAAGGCCCTTCTCCTGTCCGAACTGAAACTCTTCCTTCATCCGGAGGTTCAATTTCTTTGATTTTAGTAATGTCCTTTTGTTTTTCAAAAAGTGGCGCAAAATAAGAGTCTTTTACCATTGCCAAATACCATTTTTGTTTCCAATAGGCAATATAATGTTCCTGTTTTTCATCCGGTTTCCACCGAGGGCCTCTGCTAATTAAAACTTTTATTTTTTCTTTCTCATCCGGTTCAAACTGAGCAACATTTTGCTGCAATAATTTGTATAGTTCTACCTCGTAATCTGATTCATCAAAAGTTTCCGGATTCCTTTTAAGAAATCCCCAGAATAAATCCTTATATTTATTCCACTCATCGTTTACAACGAAAAGCACCATGCGCCTAAAAAGAGGAAAATAATATTCTTTTCCCATAAATTTATCAAGAATAGCCATACCTGTTTCGGTATTAGATTTGCATTTAGCTATTAAAACATCCCTTAAAATAAAAGTAAGCAGTTCCTTCGCCTCGTGAATACCAACATCAGGCCCTGAAGAAAGAGATTTAAACCAGATATAAGAATAGTCACTGTGAAGCTGCATATATAAACTACGTATTTTCTTATCTAAATTTACATCTGCCGATTCACTTAAAAAAAATACTTTATCATTCTTTGATATTTCTTCCCTTAGCCTTTGAATAAATTTCTCCTCAATATGAATATCAGGTGCTGGAAATTTGTGTAATAAATCGCCGCTGACACCCAAAACTCCAAAATACTTGTCTTCGGGTTTCAGGGCATCTATCTCATCTTTTCTTAATAATTCTATTGAAACCTCAAAATTGAAATCTTCAACGCGCTTTGCCGATATGCGATACGTAGCCTCGCTTAGTTCAATCAAAACTTGATGCTCTTGACCTTCCTTGTTAAAAATTCTCTTTAGTTTGTTTGCTATATCATAGATTACGTTCTCACTGCACAGCTCTCCTATCTTCCGGGCATTTTTCTTAAAAGACTCTATTAACCAATAAGAATCCACTACTGTTTTCGGTTCTTTTCTGTTTTCAGATAGACCAGCCTTTGGTGGAACTTCTTCTTCAAAAAACTCTTCTTTTATATCAGTGATAACCTTGATTATCTGTTCGGCAATATCAATATCGTCTTTTTCATCTGTAAGGAATTTCGGCAATAATTTAGTTGCTGTATCGGTGGAAGGCAGCATATTATCAAATTTAGAAGTAATCCACTCCTTAATCCAATCCTTCCCAATTCTAATCTTATGCTCTTTTAGATACTTAACTATTTTATCATTTGGAATATTAATGAGAATTTTAACAAAATACCACCACGTGCGGTAATTATCTAATTTTCTATTATTTTCAATATGATACTGGGTAACATTGTTAATTATATTCAGCAATTCATCTGCATATTTCTCGTTTCCTTTTACAGCAACTTGCTGAGATACTTTTTCTAAATATAATAATACATTCCATTCTAGAGCTATAAAACGACCTTTCTGTTCTGCTAGTTCTGGAGAAGGAGCCTTATCGGGAGAGAAATATCCGTTGTCTTTCAACGGATAAAAGAAATCGACAATTTGAATATTTTTAAAAAAGTAGCGTTCGCAGGATTTATCACTCTTTATAATACGAAGCAATTTCCCCGTAGAATCCTTCGAAGGTTTTTGAAGAATTAAGGTGTCTATTTGCTTTGTAATTCTGTAAAACTCTTCCATTTATATTTAATCCGGTGCTTGTGCTTTGCTATCTTTCTTACCCCTAGCTTTTTTTACTTTTAGGCTAGGAGTAGCCCAAGATTCAATTGTTGGAATAAAATTCTCATAATTATCTTTTGAGTTATCATATGACAAAACCTTGATACCATAATATTGCTCAAGCTCAAGCGTATTAATCATATTATTATTAGGCAATAAGGCGTAGTGGCAGTAGAAGCTACTGTTTTTATACATAAATCTATTATTAATTCTTGCAAATTCCAACAACCTTTTTTCCCTGCACGAATATCCTAAAAATAAAACACAGTATGATCCAAATACATTATGGAGAAAATTCTGAAAATCCCGTAAGCTATAAAGTGTATCTATATCAAATAAATTGAAGACGTTATCAGAAATATTTCCATGCAGACAAAATACTTTATTATCACGTAATTCTTGAGGACAGCATTCTCCTTTAAAACGTAATTGTTCACTCATAAATACCCCACAATTAGGAATCAAATTATCGATATTTGTAGTAATAATCGCACTGGGTTTTAATAACTTAATTTGTTTGATCCACTTCTTAAAAATAGTTAATTTTGTCGGATCGTTACAAGCCAATGCTTTTTTTAACTCACTGTCATAGGTATCTCTATCGCTACGATGAATCTGTCCAAAGCATTCATAAAAATCCATTTGACTAACTTTATGACGTTCATCTTCAAGCGCCCCTAGTCTAAGTTTATATTTTTGAACAAGTGTTTCTTTCAAACGATCCCAACTTGGCAGCCCTGCCGCGCATGATATTCCTGCCCCTAAAAAAATTAATAATCGTCTTTCTTCAGCAGCTACTTTTATTGCTTCTGGCAAAGAAGGTGTTCCATCCATCGCTAATTTGTATTCTTTCGTTACTAATTAACTGCGTTCAAGTTGCAACAACTATCTTTTTTCTTATACACTCTTTGCTTTCTCAAGGCGATTTTTGACAAGTTCACATACAGCCCAATAGACTTCTTTTCGTTCTTGTTTGGTTAAGCCAATGCACCTTCTCCTAGATTAACTCGGATATCTAATTCAATAAATATAGGAGTCAATGTGAAATTTAAAACTTAAATACTTCCTTCCCTTTATATACAGCATCCTTCCCCAGGTTCTCTTCAATGCGGAGGAGCTGGTTGTACTTGGCCACACGGTCTGTCCGGCAGAGTGAACCGGTTTTTATCTGTCCGGTATTCATGGCGACAACTAAATCCGAAATAGTCGTATCTTCAGTTTCACCTGAGCGGTGAGAGATTACTGCGGTGTACCCTGCATTGTGAGCGCAAGTTACAGCTTCTCTCGTCTCGGTAAGGGTGCCTATCTGATTTACCTTGATAAGTATGGAATTAGCAGCATGCTTTTCTATGCCTTTTTTTAAACGCGCAGTATTGGTAACAAACAGGTCATCGCCTACTATTTGCACTCTCTTCCCCAGGCGTGCAGTAAGGCGTTGCCAGCCATCCCAGTCATCCTCAGCCAGGCCGTCTTCAATAGAGATAATAGGGAATTTGTTAAGTAGTACTTCATAAAAATTAACCATTTCTTCACTATTTTTTTCAGGAACCTTTTCAGCCTTCAAGAAATATCTGCCATTTTCATAAAAAGAACTGGCTGCCGGGTCAAGCGCAAGAAGGATGTCGCTGCCTGCCTTGTATCCACTTTTTTCTATAGCGCTGACTATGACCTCCAGGGCCTGTTCATTGGATTCAAGTGAAGGGGCAAAACCGCCTTCATCACCTACGGAAGTAGAGAGCCCGCGTTTTTTAAGGACCTTCTTGAGATTGTGAAATACCTCTGCTCCCATGCGCAGGGCCTCTTTAAAGGAACCCGCACCTACAGGCATGACCATAAATTCCTGCAGGTCTACATTATTGTCAGCATGGAGCCCTCCGTTTACTATATTCATCATAGGGACCGGCAGGACCCGCGCATCACTCCCTCCGAGATATTTATATAGCGGGAGTTTGCGGGAATTAGCAGCTGCCTTTGCCAGGGCGAGTGATACGCCTAAAATGGCATTGGCCCCAAGTCTTGCTTTATTACCAGTCCCGTCTAATTTAATGAGAAGCCTGTCAACCTCTTCCTGCTCGTATATATTTAAGCCTGATATATTTTTTTTGATCTCTCCGTTGACATGACTGACAGCCTTGGAAACTCCCTTGCCCAGGTATCTCTTCTCATCATTGTCCCTTAATTCTACTGCTTCATATTCACCGGTTGAGGCGCCTGATGGGACAGCAGCCCTGCCTAAAACACCGTCGTCAGTTATAATATCCACCTCGACGGTAGGATTTCCACGCGAATCCAGAATCTCCCGTCCTTTTACATCTTTAATTTTTCCGCTCATATTATTCTTCCTTCTCTATAACTACCTTCTCGCCGGATTTTATAGATTTAAAGAGGGTTGCATTGCCAATAACGCGGCCAACTATGTTTACTGCGCTTGCTGGTTTAATTTCAGAACCCGAACTTATAGGTGTAGGCCCGAAGAAGATGCAGAAGGCAGAGCCCTCAGGCCAGTAACCAAGGTCTCCGAGATTGACTACCTCTTTTCCATTGTCCAATTTGTCTTCCACAGGAATAGAAAAGTATATCTCATCACCCCATAGATTCGCTTTACCTTCAATCGGCAACTTCTCCTCAATAAGTGTGGCAGTGCGGGTATCATTTAATTCTGCATTCGTTGTTACACTGCCGGCTTTAATAACAATTTTTGTACTCATACTATCCCTCCATTCCGCAGGCTACCAGAAAAATGGGGAAAATGGTGTCTGTCACTATTTTCCTACTATAATTACATATTCCCCTTTTAAAACCTTTTCATTATCTATCGCTTCCAGGACTTCGGAGGCTGAGCCACGGTATACACGTTCAAATTTTTTAGTCAGCTCTTTAACCACTGCCACCCTTCGTTCTCCAAAAATCTCCCTGATATCTGAGAGGGTTATTTTTAAACGATACGGTGATTCGTAAAAAATAATAGTAGCCTTATAATCTTTAAGGCTGTGCAGTTCCTTTTTTTTACGGCCCGGGCGTCTCGGGAGAAAACCCTTAAAGAAAAAACTGTCTGTAGGGAGCCCTGATATTACGAGGCTCGATACCAAGGCGCATGGACCAGGGACTATACTTAAAGGAAAATCACCCAGGTGGGCAAGCTCCTCTATCAGACGGTAACCAGGGTCAGATATACCGGGTGTGCCGGCATTGGATACTAAGGCGACATCCTTTCCCTGCGAAAGGCAATCAACTATCTCCGGGACTCGTCTCCTCTCATTAGCCTCAAAAAAACTCACCAACCTTTTTTGTCTAATTCCATAATGAGAGAGAAGTTTGCGGGTCTTGCGCGTATCTTCACAGGCGATTAAATCTACTTCTTTTAAAACCCGCAAGGCCCTTAAGGTAATATCTTCGAGATTGCCGATTGGGGTGGCAACGATAAGAAGTGTGCCGTTCATCTCTCATCCAGGACGGCAATACTGACAGGGTTTTCTATCGGATATGCCCTTTTTAGGCCTGTAGGGAACTTTATTTGCCCTCTTTATCTTTCTCGTCCATACACACCCTTGACGATGATAGCAACCAGAGAGACGGCTAACTATATAGTAGTCATCATCCTTTGCCGAATCTTTTCCAAACAGACTTTCTTGCTTACTCATTAAATGGTGTCTGTCACTATTTATGCCAGGGCTATTTTTAACGCCTCTTCCACTTTACTGATCCCTTTTAGTTCTATCCCCTTAATCTTTTTTGCAGTATTGTTTTTCGGAAAGAGACAATATTTAAATCCAAGCCTGGCTGCCTCTTTTATCCTCTTATCTATCTGAGTCACTCCCCTCACCTCTCCTGCCAGACCTACCTCGCCAACAACAACCATATCCTGAGGGACTGGTTTATTCTTAAAACTGGAGGCAACTGCTACAGACACACCCAGGTCCATAGCTGGTTCTTCAATCTTTACCCCGCCGGCAACATTTACGAATATATCCTGGTTTGCCAGCGAAAGCCCGATCCTCTTCTCTAATATAGCAAAAATAATAGAGGCGCGGCCGCGCTCAAATCCACTCACCATCCGTCGAGAAACGCCGAGACTTGAACTTCCTAAAAGGGCCTGCACCTCAACAAGCAGCGGCCTTGTCCCTTCAAGGCACGGGACTACTACTGAGCCGGCTACACCCTTAGGTCTCTCAGCCAGGAAAATCTCCGAAGGATTTTTCACCTCTACCAAACCTTTTTCTTTCATCTCGAAGACGCCTATCTCATTGGTGGAACCAAATCTATTCTTGACTGCTCTTAAGATTCTAAACTGATGGTGCAAGTCTCCTTCAAAATAAAGCACTGTATCAACCATGTGCTCCAGGACCCTTGGCCCGGCAATAGAGCCGTCCTTGGTGACATGTCCTACAATAAACAGGGGGATATTCTGGGCCTTGGCAAAATATACCAGGGAACCGGCGCACTCCCGCACCTGGCTTATTGTGCCGGGGGCTGAAGAGAGGTCCGAGCGGTAAATCGCCTGGATGGAATCTATAATAACAAGCCGCGGCTGAAATTCTTCTATAGCATGCTCGATCTTCTCCAGATTTACCTCGGGAAGTATGTATATATTCGAAGAAAGCGCGCCAACACGCCTTGCCCTCATCCTTGTCTGCTTGACCGACTCTTCACCTGAGACATATAAGACAGGCCCGAATTTCGAACTTATGAGATTTGCTATCTCAAGCATGATTGTCGATTTCCCTACACCAGGGTCACCGCCTACCAGAACTACCGAGCCGGGCACTATGCCTCCGCCTAAGATGCGGTCAAACTCCTCCATTCCGCTGGCAAGCCTTTCCTCTTGCTCTTCTTCCCCTTCAGCCAAATCCATTTTTTGTAATGCAGCGGGTTTACTCGCAAGGTTTCCTGTGGAGAGACTCCTGCGAGGCGCCTCTTCCTTTATCTCTTCCATAAATGTATTCCACCTCTGGCAGGAAGGACATTTGCCAAGCCATCTGGAGGCCTCGTGGGCGCATTCCTGGCAAACAAACAAGGTTTTGGTTTTAGCTTTAATTTTAGCCATAAAAAATTAAATGGTGTCTGTCACCATTTATTTTCTTCTGCCTTTTTTTCGTTAAATGTCTTCGGTGGTTTTTTAAACAGCTTCCAGGGATTCTCTTTTATATCCTCGCTGAATTCTTTTAGATTCTGGGATATAACCTCTAAATTCCGGGCTACTGTCTCAATATTGTCACCCTTGATACCCTGATTCAAGGCCGTAGAGACATTATGAAAATTTTCTACAGTCTCTTTAAACTTCTCACGGTCAATACCGTAACGCACATCAGACGCGATTGAGGCGATATCCTCTGTCGCCTTTTCTATATTGAGAAAAGAATTCTTGATACGCTTCTTCATCTCATCCGTAGCAATCACTTCATTTGCTACGGTAATAATCTGCTGAAGTTTTTTTACTATATCCTCACCTACACGAAGAAGCGACTGCATCTGGACAGGGTCAACACTATCAATAACACCTGTTCCATCCGAAGGGATGTACCCTCCCTCAGGCGGACCAGGGTGAATCTCTACATATTTTTCACCCATAAGCCCTAAAGAACTTATGCTGGCTATCGTCCCTTCCCTGAGGCGGATGTCTTTTTCAATAGAAATCTTAACCTTAACCTTTGTGTATCCTTTTTCAACGTCTTCAATAAGCTTTAATGCCTTTACACGCCCGGCTTCTACTCCGGCCAATCGCACCGGGGCATCCTTGACCAAGCCGCGGGTAAATCTAAAATAGATGAGATATGTATCCTCCGGCTCAAGTTTAAATTTCCCCACAAATAAAACCATAACAGCCAAAAGCGCAGAGGCCGCTATTATTAGAATTCCTACTTTTAATTCTGCAGGCATCTTCATTATTTTATCCCCCTTTATCCCACTCCCAGACCTTTATAAATGAACACGATAAAGAAATCCAGTATCAGTATCAAGATGCAGGAGGTCACAACCGCGCCGGTTGTTGCCCTGCCTACACCCTCAGCGCCACCCTCAGTATTGAAACCCTTATAGCAGCCTATTATCGCAATGACTATGCCGAATATAAAGGCCTTGACGAGTCCGCCCATTATATCCCACGGACACATATACTCACTCATGTTCCTGAGATAATACGTGCCGTTTATACCGAACATTTTTACACCGACGACATATCCGCCCGCAATCCCTATAAAGACCGTAATGATTGTCAAAATAGGTACAAGGGCAGCGCAGGCTATAAGACGGGGCACAACCAGATACTTAACCGGATCAGTTGCAAGGGTATGCAACGCGTCTACCTGCTCTGTCACGGTCATCGTGCCTATTTCAGACGCAAAAGCCGCGCCGATCCTGCCTGCAAGCATAAGACCCGCAAGCACAGGGCCAAGCTCTCTTGTCATAGAAAGGCCCACAACAAGCCCGACAGCTGTCTCTACAGTCAACTTATGAAACTGATAATAGGTCTGAGCTGCCAGGACCATACCTGTAAAAAGGCCTGTGATCATGACTACCGGAAGACTCATCACGCCTACCTGGACCATCTGGTTGACGATATTTTCTCTCTCCCAGGGCGGGCGAAAAGATTTAATAGTATTAATAAATAATAATCCTACACCTCCAACAGGAATAGCCATCCGCCTCAGATTATAGGACAAAAAATCTATTATGGGATTCATTATTAATGCGGGATTGGGCCCTGGGCCTCTCCGGTAATAAACTGATGGATAATCGGATTAGTTGTCTCCTTGATCTCATCCGGCGTGCCAACACCTATGATAGCCCCCTGATATAGCATGGCAATACGGTCAGCTATCTTGTAGGCGCTGACCATATCGTGGGTGACAGCTATTGAGGTTATCTTCAATTTGTTATGCAGGTCAAGGATGAGATTATTAATGGCATCAGCCATAATTGGATCTACCCCTGTAGTCGGCTCATCATAGAATACGACCTCCGGATCCATGGCAATGGCCCGGGCAAGACCTACCCTTTTTTTCATACCGCCTGATAATTCAGCAGGTTTGATATTCTCAATATCTCTTAATCCTACAAGGGCCAGTTTCTCTTTAACCTTCTCCTGAATATCTTTTTCGCTAAGCGCGGTATAGCGCTTCAGCGCGAAGCTTACATTCTCACCTACAGTCAAGGAATCAAAGAGGGCGGCTCCCTGAAAAAGCATGCCAAATCTACAGCGCACCTTATTCAGGGCATTGTTATCCATATTGGTAATATTCACACCGTCTACCCATACCTCTCCCTCATCGGGCTTGAGTATCCCTACAATGTGTTTTAAAAGGACACTCTTACCTCCGCCGCTCTGACCGATGATGACCATGGTCTCGCCCTTTTGTATATTTAGATTGACACCATTTAGCACAGGATTCCCGCCAAAAGACTTATGAAGACCTTTAATCTCAATCATTTTCCGGTTCTGCTTCCGCGTCTGCCCGCGGGGAGTAATTTTCAAAACGGGTAAATTCCTTGAGGAATGTAAGTTTCATTGCCCCAACAGGGCCATTGCGCTGTTTCCCGATAATAAGTTCAGCCACGCCGTCATTTTCCGGCGTATGATTATAGAGCTCTTCTCTATAGAGAAAAGATATTACATCTCCATCCTGTTCTATAGCACCTGATTCTCTAAGGTCTGAAAGCTGAGGCCGATGGCCTTCCCTGCTCTCTACCGCGCGGCTAAGCTGGGAAAGGGCGACCACAGGGACAGTAAGTTGTCTGGCCAAGGCCTTTAACGAACGGCTTATCTGTGATATCTCCTGTTGTCTGCTTTCTACCCGGCCCTGGCAATGCATAAGCTGGAGATAATCAACAATAATAAGCCCTATCTTCTCGCGGCTCTTTAATCTGCGCGCCTTGGCCCTGAGTTCCAGCGGCGTCAGGATAGGAGAATCATCAATGAAGATCAGGGCCTCGGAAAGCCTCTCAGCAGCCCTGGTCAATTTCGGCCAATCAGTATCTTTTAAATAACCTGTTCTTAGTTTATGGGCATCTACACGCGCTTCAGAACAGAGGAATCTCCTTACCAGCTGTTCCTTACTCATCTCCAGACTAAATAGCGCCACAGGCACCTTCATCTCTATGCCGACGTGACTTGCTATAGTAAGAGCCAGGGCGGTCTTTCCGGAGCTCGGTCTCCCGGCAACAATAATTAAATCCGACGGCTGCAGGCCTGCGGTCTGGACATCAAAATCAACCAGCCCGGTTGAAAGCCCTGTAACCGGGGTTTTCCCCTGGTAGAGGCCTTCTATAGTCTCAAAACTATCTTTAATAATATGTTTCATGCTATAGAAACTCTCGCCTATCTTCTTTTCGGCTATATCAAATATCATCTGTTCAGCCTTATCCATTAAAACATCAACATCTTTACTATCTTCATACCCCTTAGTTACAATATCCGTAGCAGTAGTAATCAGTTTCCTGAGAAGGGCCTTCTCTCTTACAATTGAGGCGTAGTGCTCTACATTGCTCGCTGTAGGGACCACGCTAAGGAGTGAACTGATATAGGCTACCCCTCCGGACTTCTCAAGATTTCCTTCACGGCGTAATTTCTCACTGATAGTCACAATATCAGCAGCCTTGCCATTTTCATATAACTCCAATATGGCCTTAAAGATATACCTGTGGGCATCACGATAAAAATTATCTACATTCAAAATCTCTATGGATTTAGCAATAGCATCTTCTTCTAAGAGCATAGCCCCAAGGACTGCCATCTCTGCTTCTATATTTTGCGGCGGAACTTTCTCCAGTGCCAATTTCTCATTCATGTTCTATCCCTCTACTCTTTAACGACCCATACCTTAAGAGAAACACTAATCTCCTCTGAAAGCCTTAAAGGCACATTATAGACGCCCAGAAGTTTTATAGGTTCTTTCAGGGCTATCTTCTTTTTATCTATAACTACCCCTTCTTTTTTTAATGCCTCTAAAATATCTTGCTCACTCACCGAGCCGTATAATTTCTCATCCCCACCTGCCTTCATGCTGATAGTCAAAGAGAGAGCCTTAATTTTTTGGGCTAACCCCTCAATGTTTTTCTTTTCCTCTTCCTTTCTTTTTTGCTCACGCGCGGTAGAACGCTTCAAGGCCTCCAGATCAATATTCCCTGCCTGAAAAGCCAGCTTCTTAGGGAGAAGAAAATTACGCGCATATCCCTTAGCCACCTTTACTACATCTCCCTTTCTCCCCAATCTCTTTACATCCTCTCGTAATACTATTTTCATCCCGTTAGACCTCCCTATTTGCTTTTACCTTGCGGAAATTGAACCAGACCTCAAATATACCCCAGAGGATAATTGCAATCAAAAAAAGCGGCTGCAAGACTAATAGCAGGTATAAAAGAACCCGCAAAAAAACCGGCCAATTCCATTTTTTTAAGAAAAAATTAACCAGAATAAATCCCTGAACAAGATAGGCGGCAAGCATTAAAATCATAAGATTTAGCCCAATGCGGTAGAGGAAGTCTAACGCCATTGGCGTAGCCGCACTGTTGACAGGCGAAGCCGCACTGCCGACAGGCGTAGCCATCCCAGGGATAGCCCGACCTATCCATATTGAAAAAAAAGCTGCGATAAAGACCCAGATAAATCTGTCCGGGATTCTCCACTGAGATACAGATAAAATAAGCCGGGCCCTATACCCTAAATTTGCTAAAAGGCGCCCTGCAAGAAAATAATTAAAACTGACAAGGGCAGTAGTTGTAATGACGATTATCGCCGGGAAACTTTTTCTTATTATGCCGCTGAGTTGATTCATTGTCTTGTGAAGCAGCGCCAATTTTTCTTCCTTCACACCCTGTTCTTTATAATAGGAAAAAGAATCAACTGCTGCCTGATCAAAATTTTCCCGCCATTCAAATAAATACCCATGCCCGGCAGTCATAAAAAACAGACCCGTTCCCAATGTCCCCAGAATTATACCTATCAAAATAATCGTGGAAGTTCGAAACGAATAATGCATCAACCACCCGACCACCCATGAAAAAAGGGACACCACTAAAACAAAACCAAGGGCCACCTTCTTGCCCACACACACAGAGAGCGCTAATCCCAGGAGGATATTTATGCCTAAAGAAGGATACGGAGCAAGTACTGCTAGTATTATAAACGGCAGGGGGAGTAAAAAGAAAACTATTTCTTTTCCGAATGAGATATGAGGTAAAGAGAAAAGGAATAAAACAGCAAGGGTTAATGCAGTTAAATAATGCGCAATTTTTCTTTTTCCAACCACGAAAACACGGTTAATTTTTGTAAATAATTCTATTTAGCCACTAAAACCTAGAAGAGCTACCTCTCTTGCTCTTTTTATAGCCCGGGTAACAATACGCTGATGTCTGGCACAGTTTCCGGAAATCCGCCCAGGAAGGATCTTTCCCCTCTCATTTATAAAATTATTAAGCAGTTCAACGTCTCTATAGAAAATATTTTCGTTTTTATTTTTGCAGAATCTACAGACCTTCTTGCGAAAAAACCGAAGCTCTGTTTTCTTCTTTTTTAAGTCGTCTTTTTTCTTCCTTCTTCTCATTATAGTAGATCCCTCGCTTGCACCCTGGACTTAAAACGGCACGTCATCTTCTTTCACTTCTTCTTGAGTCTCTACCTGAACATCCTTATTTTGAGGGGCCTGGGCATTTCCCTGAGGCCGCTCAAGAAATTGAACCCGATCAGCTACCACCTCTATCCTTGTCTTTTTCTCACCATCAGCCCCTGTCCATGACCGGCTGGAAAGTCTCCCCTCAACAAAAACCGGCTTACCTTTGCTGAGGTAACGGCTGCATGCCTCAGCCTGTTTGGCCCATGTAACCACCCTTACGAAACATGTATCCTGTTTTTTTTCTCCGTCAGATCCTGTATAAAATCTATTGACAGCCAGAGAAAAATTACACACAGCAGTGCCGCTGGTGGCGTAACGCAATTCCGGATCCCGGGTCATATTACCTATAAGAAAAATTTTATTCAGACTTGCCACGTTCAGCCTCCTTTGTAACAATCATAAATCGTAAAAGCTGCGGGATAAGTCTATACTCATCTTTTATAGCAGAAATT
>JADHWT010000010.1 GCA_016783345.1 Candidatus Omnitrophota bacterium
ATCTATTCGGCATGATATATTTTGGTTCAGGCTGTCTCCTGGATATTCCTTCAAAATATTCATTAAATGTGGATTTAAAATCTAACGTAAAGGCCGGTGAGACTATAATCGCGAAAATAGACAAGACCTATAAATGAAAAAAAATATATTTACAATACCTAATCTGCTAACGTTAATAAATTTGTTGTGTGGTTTTATGTCTATATACAATGTAATCGAAGGGGATTATCATGTAGCCGCCTTGTTGATTATGTATGGAATGATTTTTGATTTTCTTGATGGTTATGCAGCGCGTTTGCTTAATATAAAATCTGATCTTGGCAAACAACTTGATAGTTTCGCAGACCTGGTCACATTCGGGCTTGCTCCGGTAATAATTATCCTCGCGGTATATTACAGGTTTAAAGGATTTATTTATGATTTTTCACTCATAATATATTTTTGTGCTATTATTTATAGGCTTGCCAAATATAACATGGAAGGAAGCAGGGATTTTTTTAAAGGGCTTCCTTCAACTTTCTCAGGAGGATTTATTGCTTTTATTTTTCTCTGGTTTCCAATATTGTTTTCAAAACCATATTCATTTCTTCTATTTATCATACTGGCTTTCATGTCACTTTTAGAAATCCCGTATAATAAAATTGTTATAAAGAGCCATTATCATATTTTTCTCGTATTGCTATTGATTATTTGTTATGGGATTTTTAAAGAATATTTAATTTTAATTTTATTCATTTTTTACTTGCTATCCGGTTTTATAAATTATTTATTTTATCGAAAAAAATTTGGTTCAATTTATAATTCAAATAGCATAACAAATTAAATATATGGCAGGCAAAAGTAAAAATACTTTGGGCGCAAAAATAAAAAGAACATTCACCGCTGTATTGCCTATAGCTGAAAACCGAAGGGGGGAATGTATTGACTGTGGCGAATGTTGCAAATTACCGAATGTTTGCTTCTTCCTAAAATTTAAAAAAGATGAAAAATCATATTGTTCTATTTATTCAATGCGTCCTCTTAATTGTAAAAGATATCCCCGGACTGAATCTGAATGGATTACAGAAGACGCTTGTGGTTTCAGGTTTCAAGTAAACTGTAAGGGAGTAAACAGGGCAAATAATTTATATTGAATTATACTAAAATTGTGGTACAATTTAGACTGTAAGATGAAAAGGAAGGGATAGAGAAAGGAGGAGAAAAACATGGCTTTTCAAGGTGGATATGACAGAGGACCAAGGGAGATGCATAAAGCGGTCTGTGCTGAGTGCAAGAAAGAGTGCGAAGTTCCTTTCAAGCCTAGCGGAGATCGTCCAATTTACTGCAAGGAGTGCTTTTCAAAGCGCAAGAAAGAAGGTCGTTAAGGGAGGAAAAGGAGGTACGCATTGGGAGACAAAGGCAAGAAGGATAAGGACAAGAGTCGGAAACAGAATATAAACAAACAGGAACAAAAGGCAAAAAGGAAGCTGGGGAATCAACCGAAAAGAACCCCTTGACAAATATATGGTTAGGCCTGTAGCTCAATTGGCAGAGCACCGGTCTCCAAAACCGGTTGTTGGGAGTTCAATTCTCTCCAGGCCTGCCAAATTTTAAGAGTGGAGAGCAAAAAGCTTGAAGGGGTAAAATGAATCAGATTCTCGAAACAATCAAAATCAGGAGGAGCGTTCGTTCCTATCTGGACAGGCCTGTCTCTCAAGAGATTCTGGAAGAGATAATAGAGTGCGGGCGATTTGCTCCTACAGCATTAGGGCGGCAGCCATGGCATTTTACCGTGGTTACGGACAGGGGTTTGATAAAAGAGATAGTGGGGGAGATTAAAAAAAAGGTCAGGCTTATGCTTAAACTTAAGTTTCTCCTGCGTCCTTTATATCCTGACCTGGCAGATAAAAAGTTTTTGTCCATAGCTAAAGAAAGGGCGTATTCCGCGGAAGACCGTTTCTTCTATAACGCGCCGGTTTTAATAATGGTCAGCACCTTGAAAAAGAGCACCCATGGTTTGAAGGATTCTTTTTTAGCGGCTCAAAACATAATGCTGGCAGCACATACCCTTGGTCTGGGGACATGTGTAATCGGGTTTGCCGAGGCAATTAATAAGTCTGATAAGATTCTTAAAAAACTCAAACTTCCATCACTTCATAAGGTCCAGGTTACTCTTACCCTTGGTTATCCAAAGGTTAAATTGGACCATCTTCCTGAGAGACGCAAGGATAATTCCACCTTTATTTAGTCTTTTTCCGTAAAAAAATTTTTACAAATTTGACAAAGCGGGTTTTATATGCTATACTTAAGGGTTAAATATTATGGCAGAAGGACTTAAAAAGATTTTGACGGAGGATGCGAATAGATACAAAGACGCCATACCAAAATTTAAGGCAGGGGGGGGATGAAATTTAATTGGATGGATATTGTTTTACTTTGTCTTTTATCTCTCAGTTTTTACTCAGGATATAGAAAAAGTCTATTTAGAGGGATAATAAATCTAATCGTAGCATGCACATTAATCACCTTTATCTTAATCTGTCTGGATAGTGTTACCCTGCCTGATTTTTTAGTCGGACCTCTTAGCGAATCCATTATTGTTGAAAAATTTCTTCGTTTTTTTGATTTTACCCGTTAAACCGGAGGTGAAGAATGAAGTTGAGTGATATCTATAATTCTGTGATTACACGCGGCATAGCCTATGACCCAAGGGGAAAGGATGCTGTCAAAAAACAACTTGATACGATTAAGAAAAAATACGAGAAGCTATCCGCTGAAGAGAAAAATGAATTTGATAAGGAAAGGCTTATAAATCCATACGGAGATACCCGCATCCTCCATGGCCAGGGAAAAGAGGAGATACGAAGAATCCTGCTTGGTATTGACCTGGAGGTAGGAGAGGTATTACTCGCGGATTATCTTGCAAGTCACGGCCGTAAGATTGACCTCCTCCTCTCGCATCATCCCGAAGGAAGGGCCCTGGCCAATTTATATGAGGTAATGAATATGCAGGCAGAGATTTTTCATCAGTATGGGGTGCCGATCAATGTAGCTGAGGGGATTATGGATAGCCGGGTAAAAGAAATCGAGAGGAAGCTTTTGCCAGTCAATCACCGTAGAGCTATCGATGCGGCAAGGCTCCTCAATATTCCATTTATGTGCGTGCATACACCGGCTGACAATGCCGTTACTAATTATCTTATGAAGATTTTTAAAAGAGAAAAATTTGATAAAGTAAGTGATGTCCTTGCCAGGCTAAAGAAGATACCCGAATATAAAGAGTCTTTCAAACAAAATGCCGGGCCTAAGATTGTCATGGGCAGTCCTGATAAAAGCGCCGGTAAGATCATGGTAGATATGACAGGAGGGACTGAAGGGTCCGCAAAGGTCCTCGAAAAATTTTCTCAGGCAGGTGTCGGCACAATGGTGTGCATGCACATGAGCGAAAAACACATTGAAGAGGCCAGAAAACATCACCTGAGTATTATCATTGCAGGACATATTGCCAGCGATACCCTTGGTTTAAATCTAATTCTGGATGACCTGGACCCGAAAGGGAAGATTGATGTAATCCCCTGCTCCGGATTTACCCGGGTAAAAAGGTGAGATGGATCCTGCTCTGACTGAAAAAATTAAGGCGTCAGTTGATATCGTAGATGTAATAAAGGAATATATCCCCTTAAAACAGGCCGGCCGTAATTTCAAGGCGACCTGTCCATTCCATGCTGAAAAGACACCCTCCTTTATGGTCAGCCACGAAAAACAGATTTTTCATTGTTTTGGCTGCGGTGTTGGCGGCGACAGCGTAACCTTTTTAATGAAACATGACAATCTCACCTTTATAGAGGCTATAAAGATTCTGGCCGGGAAAGCAGGGATAAATATTCCTGAAAGCGGAAGCAGTGGGAGGAGCTCCGGTTATACATCAAAACTTTATGAAATAACGGATACGGCGTGCCGTTTTTATGAGAGATATCTTTTTACAAAAGAGGGAAGGGCAGCCTGGGCATATCTGACAAAGCGCGGTTTGAGCATAACAGATATAAAAAAATTCCGTATCGGTTTTTCACCTTCCTCCTGGGACATGCTGCATAAATTTCTAACAGGAAAAGGATTCACCGAAAAAAATATGGAGACAGCCGGCCTCATTATAAAAAAAGAAGGCGGAGGATGTTATGACCGGTTTCGTGAGCGTATAATTTATCCCATCATGAACGAGACAGGGAAAATTGTGGGCTTTGGCGGAAGAACTATAAAGGAGATTGAACCCAAATACATGAATAGCCCCGAGACACCTATATACCGCAAGAGCCTGATTCTATATGCGCTTAATCTTTCCAAGCGAAACATAATAAAACAAAAAAGGGCTATAATAGTTGAGGGATACATGGACCTCATCACCCTTTTTCAGTTCGGTTTTGATTTTAGCGTAGCTACGCTGGGGACCGCTACAACCCCAATGCAATTAAGACTGCTCAAGCGGTTTTCATCCGAGCTCATTTTTGCATACGATGCTGATAAAGCAGGTGAGGGGGCAACTATCCGCGGGATTGAAGAGGCGCTTAAAATGGGTTTTAACGTGAAGGTTGTGGAACTTCCTAAAGGCAATGACCCTGAGGAAGTTCTTCGTCTCAAGGGACGGGATGCTATGGCCGGCCTTATAGAAAAGGCCCCTGATTTTTTTAATTTCCGCATTAAGATTCTTGAGCGTGAATACAGCCCGCATGACAATGCGGAGAAGATAAAGATAGTAAGGGCTGTTCTTTCAACAATTCGCTATATCCCGGGCGCCCTGGAAAAAATGGCATATATCAAACAATTATCCGAGCGGTATTCTATCCCGGAAGAGACGTTGAGGCTCGAACTTAAAAATTTTAAAAAAGATTATAACCTCAATCCGGCCTCACCTTCGAATTTCCAGAAGAATTTTTCACAGGAAGGAAAGGTAATGAAGATTATACTTTCGGGCGGTGAGTTATCCTGTAAGGCCAGAAGGCATCTAAAATTAGAAGATTTTGAGGATGAAAATCTAAAAGGAATAATGCGTCTGCTGATTAAGCTTGGTCACGAGCAAGACATCAAGATAGACGCATTATTAAATGAGGTTGCTGAAGAGAAATGGCGCAGTATTATTACCGGGATTCTTCTGGAAGAACCCGACGGTTTTTCTCAAGATGCTCTCCTGGATGAATTTATCTTGAAGGCAGTCAAGAAAAGACAGCGTAGAAAGGAAAGGGAGTTATTGGAAGAGATAAAGACGGAAGAAAAGAACGGCAATTTAAACAGAGTTAAGGAGAAACAACGCGAGTATGAGGAATTAATCAGGGGCACGAGTAAAATTGGCTAAATTAGTAAAAAAAGCGGAAATTAAAGCGCTGATTAGTCTGGGAAAGGCCAAAGGCCATCTCACCTATGCTGAGGTCAATGATATATTACCGCAGGAGGCAGTCTCTTCTGACCAGATGGACGATATCCTGATACTTCTCGGCGACATGGAGATAGATATTGTCCCCGAAGCTATCCCGGCTAAGGAAAAGCCCGCTAAGGAGAAAGAGGATGCAGCTAAGGAGGAGACAGCGGTCCTTCCGCGGGAGGCCAAGATTGATGATCCTGTGCGGATGTATCTGAGAGAAATGGGCGAGATAGATTTATTAAAGAGAGAAGAAGAAATATACTTAGCCCAGCAGATCGAGACACGCAACATCAATTTTAAGAAGTTAATTCTACTTAACTCCTTCACTTTAAGAGAAATTATCACTGAATGGAAGAAGATTGTAAAAAATACCATTGAGATAAACATTATCCTGGACGAAGATTGTTTTGGCGTTGACGGCCGCTTAAAGAAAAAAATCCCGACGCTTTTTAGGAAAATCCGGGCTCATGAGAAGAGGATAGTATTTTTAAATAAGAGACTGCAATCAAAGAAACTTTCGCCGACATTCTCCCAGAGATTCTCATTGGATCTTGAAAAGAGATACAAGGCCGTATTTAATGACCTCCATAAGTTTCCCTTTAACTCTACATGGCTTGAGACGCTCGTCGATAAACTTAAGGAGTTAAAAAAACAACGTCAGCGTCTTTCTCTTGAAATAAGAAAAAGAGAAGATATGTTATGTAGAAAGAGAAAGAAAGCCTCAAAGAGCGCCCAGGCTATGCAGAAGGAGCTAAAAAATTGCCGCAGGCGTCTGCGTAGATCAGAGATAGCCACAGGGCTGGTGACTGAAGAGCTTACGCTCCTGCTGCGTCAGCTCGATGTGGAAAGAAAATTAATCTTTCAGGCCAAGAAGAAGCTTGTTGAGGCAAATTTGCGTTTGGTCGTAAGCATTGCCAAAAGATACACCCATCGCGGATTATCTTTTCTCGACCTTATTCAGGAGGGGAATATAGGGCTTATGAAGGCTGTAGATAAATTTGAATACCGGCGCGGATATAAATTCAGCACCTATGCTACATGGTGGATAAGACAGGCAATTACCCGCGCAATCGCTGATCAGGCCAGGACCATACGCATCCCCGTCCACATGATAGAAACGATTAACAGGTTGATCCGTATCTCCAGACAACTTGTTCAGGAATATGGCCGGGAGCCCCTTCCTGAAGAATTGGCCCACGAGATGGAGATTTCAGTGGAAAAGGTCAGGGGTATATTGAAGATAGCTCAGGAGCCTATTTCTTTAGAGACACCTGTTGGCGATGACGGAGATAGTCATTTTGGTGATTTTATAGAAGACAAGGGAGCTGAATGTCCTGCCAATGCCACTGCATTTTTGATGCTGCAGGAACAGATGGAGGGCGTGCTCACGACCCTTACGGAAAGAGAACAGAGGGTCCTTAGACTCCGCTTCGGTATTGGTGACGGCTGTCCGCATACCCTTGAAGAGGTGGGGACCATGTTTAAGGTCACTCGCGAGAGGGTAAGGCAGATAGAGGCGAAAGCACTTAAGAAATTACGTCACCCCATACGCAGCCGAAAATTAAAAGCATTTCTTGACTGGGGTCTGGGGGTGAGGTAAAATTAAAGAGCAATTTTTCGTTTTTGATTGGGCCCATAGCTCAATTTGGTTAGAGCAGCAGACTCATAATTTGCGGGTTTCTGGTTCAAGTCCAGATGGGCCCACCAAATTAAATGATAGACAAATTTAAAGAACTTTTAGAGGTCCAGGAAATAGATTTAAGGATTATGTCGCTTTCTCAGGAAAGAGATATCTTACCGCAGAAATTGGAAGAAATTAAAGATGCAGTAAAAAATGAAGAGGCTAAGAAGAAGGAGTTAGAAGAAGAAAATAAGAATTCAATCAAGGAGAGGCGGCAGAAGGAACGCGACCTTGAAGGCAAAAATGATACCCGGACGAAATTTCAAACGCAGCTATATCTGCTGAAATCCAACAAGGAATATACCGCGCTTCTAAAAGAGATAGAAAATACAAAAAACGAGATGGACGTACTGGAAGAAGATGTATTGATGCGTATGGAGAAGATAGAGGATAACGAGAGAAAATCAGTTGAACAGGATAAAATAGTTGAGGCAAAACGAAAAGAGTTGGAAGAGACCTTTAAGAAAAATGCGGAGAAAATAGACCTGATAGATGCAAAACTTGCAGAATGGCAGAAAGATAGAGAAGAGAAGTCATCTAATATACCCAAAAATATATTAAAGCAGTATGATAGAGTAAGACAGGCTAGAAATGGCACAGCATTAGCCCTGATTAAAAATAACGCCTGTCAGGGTTGTTTTATGGAACTGCCCCCACAGGTAATAAGTGAAACAAAGTTAGGTCAACGTCTAGTTGTCTGTGAGAACTGTAACCGGCTTCTTTATTTTAATGAAAATCCTTGATCGTCTATATTGACGGCGCCTCCCGGGGCAATCCCGGCCAGGCAGGAATTGGCATAGCAGTATATGACGGAAACAAAAAGCCTGTCAGACAGTTTGGCTATTACCTTGGAACATTGACTAATAATATGGCTGAATATATGGCTGCTATATTTGCCGTGATGGTCCTTCTGGAACTCGGCGCAAAATCTGTAACTATCCATTCTGACAGCGAGCTTCTTATACGCCAGTTAAAAGGAGAATATCGAGTCAAAAACGAAAAACTTTTACCTCTTTATCTGCAGATTAAATTTTTTCTGCGCAGTTTCGAGAAAGTTAATTTTGTTCACATAAGACGCGAAAAAAATAAAATAGCTGATCGATTAGCAAATCGCGCTATTGACGAAAAAGGGTATGTAAACGAATAGATTTGATGCCAGTTGTAGAGCAACTTGATTGTACAAGAAAGTATATAAAGTGGATTTATGCTATCGGCTGAAAGCCGATTTTGCTTGACTAATTCCATAATTCACCGCTTTTTTGCTACCAGTCTTTTATTTTTTGGTATTATTCATATTGTCTCAGCCGTGGAATATTTGCCTGAGGTTGGCATCCATGGCGGCGAACTTATCCTTTCTACCACCTCCGACCCCAAATCCTTTAACCCTGTCCTGGCCAAGGAGACATCCACAACCGCAATCACAAACCATCTCTTTGAAGGACTGACCCGCACCAATGGGATTACAACCGAGGTAGAGCCAAATCTGGCCAGGTCATGGGAAGTGGATAAGACAGGGCTTGTATGGACATTTTATTTGCGAGAGGACGTCCAGTGGTTTGACAGCCGGCCATTTACTGCTGATGATGTAGTCTTTACTTTTAATAAGCTGGTTTACAACCCGGATATCCCCAATTCAGCCAGGGATATTTTTACCATTGAGGGCAAGGCATTTAAAATAGAAAAGGTTAGTAAGTTCATCGTCAGGTTTATTTTGCCCTGTAAATTTGCCCCTTTCCTGCGCGGTATGAGTCAGGAGATTCTGCCCAAACATATTTTAGAACAGAAAGTCAAAGAGGGAAAATTTAATTCCACCTGGGGGCTGGATGCTGAAGCTCGTGAGGTTATCGGCACAGGTCCTTTTAAACTGGTTAAGTATCTTCCCGGTCAAAGAGTGGTATTAAAAAGAAATCCTCTATATTGGCGGAAGGATAAAAAAGGTAACAGACTTCCGTACCTCGAAAAGATAATGTTTTTAATTGTTCAGAGCCAGGATACCGCGCTTTTGAAGTTCCAGGAGAGAGAGCTTGATTATTACGGGCTGCGAGGCACAGATTATCCTATTTTGAAGCCGGTGGAGAAGAAGGGTGATTTTACCGTCTATGAGACCGGGCCGGCCTTTGGCACCAATTTCCTTGTATTTAACCAGAATCGCGGAAAGAATGAAAAGACCGGAAGGCCGTATCTTGAGTCCAGAAAATTGGGCTGGTTTACCAATAAATCCTTCAGGCAGGCTGTAGCCCATTGTATAGATAAGGATTCTATTATAGATATCGTAATGAATGGATTGGGTTATCATCAGGATGCAGCGATGAGCCCCAGCGCCGGATTTTTTTATAACCCGAATGTCAAAAGGTATGAATACAATTTAGATAAGGCCAGGGCATTGCTTAAAGAAGCAGGATTTCTTGATAGAGATAAAGACGGAATTATCGAGGATAAACAGGGGAATGATATTGAATTTAATCTCTTCACTAATTCCGGAAATACACCGAGGGTGCAGATCGCCAATATCATCAGAAAGGACATGGAGAATATAGGCTTTAAGGTCCATTTTATGCCTCTGGAGTTTAATAATCTGGTTGTTAAATTGGATTCTACATATGCCTGGGATGCGATAATCCTGGGTCTGACCGGAGGGATTGAGCCTCATTTTGGCAATAATGTCTGGCAGTCCTCAGGGCATTTACATATGTGGTATCCTAAACAGGAGAAACCCGTAACTTCCTGGGAGAAGAGAATCGATGACATTTTTAACCTGGCAGTCCAGGAGTTAGATAAAGAAAAACGCAAAAAATTATACCTGGAGTGGCAGGAGATTGTTGCGGAAAACATTCCCTTTATCTACACTGTCCTTCCGACAAGTTTATTTGCGGTGCGTAATAAATTCGGTAATCTCTATCCCACATCCTATGGCGGCGCCTTTCACAATTTAGAGGAGATATTTATTAAAAGATGACAGCCTATATCATCCGGAGGCTCCTAATCGCCATACCGCTGCTGTTGGCGATTACCTTTATGGCCTTTATGGTCGTTCACTTAGCTCCGGGAAATTACTTTGATAGCCTGCGGATGAACCCCCAGATTTCCGAAGAGACCATCAGAAAATATGAAAGCCGATATCATCTGGACAAACACCCTATAATTCAATACGGCTACTGGTTAAGGAATCTTGTTTGTTTAGATCTGGGTTATTCCTTTGCCTTGATGAGTCCGGTAACAGACGTGATTAAGAAGCGGCTTTTCAATACATTTATCTTATCTCTTTCGGCGATGTTATTTACCTGGCTTATTGCGATTCCTCTGGGGATATTCTGCGCCGTGCATCAGAATAGAATTTCCGATAGATTTTTTTCCGCATTGTCTTTCATAGGTTTATCTATTCCTAATTTCTTTTTCGCTCTGCTCCTGCTTTATTTGGCGTCTCTTACAGGGCTACTTCCTTTAGGTGGGATGCGCGGAGCAGGCTATGAAGGTCTTTCTACCCCGGGTAAATTTTTGGACTTGTTTCGACACTTAATCATCCCAACCATTGTCATCGGCACAAGTGCCCTCGCCGGGCTGCAGAGGATTATGCGGGGGAATATGCTTGAGGCCCTGCGCGCGCAATATATCACCACTGCCCGGGCCAAGGGCCTGACAGAGCATAGAGTGATATATATCCATGCCCTCCGCAATGCCATAAATCCGATGATAACTATTTTTGGTTATTCCTTATCAGGACTTCTGAGCGGGGCAGCTTTAACTGAAATTATAACCGGCTGGCCCGGCCTTGGTTCTGTAATGTTACAGGCAGTAAGGAGCCAGGATTTGTTTCTGGTTATGGGCAGTATGCTTATGGGCGGGGTGCTTCTTATAGGCGGGAATTTAGTAGCAGATATCCTGTTGACCTGGTCAGACCCGCGGATTCAATATAAGTAGGCAAAGATATGTCCGAACAACACCTGAGTCCTTTTCAGATGGCCTTAAAGAGGCTTAAGAGAAACCGCCTGGCTATGGCCGGATTTTTTATCCTTGTATTACTTTATTTTTCCGCTATATTCGCTAATTTTATTTCCCCTTACGGCTGCGACAATGAACAACGGAACCGTTCATATAATCCACCGACGAGGCTTTATTTTTTTGACAGCCATGGAAAATTTCATCTTCTACCTTATATATATAATTACACATACAAATTTGATAAATTTTATCGCCGAATATATTCTCTGGATAAAAGCAAAAGGTATCCTGTAAAGTTTTTTATGCGGGGAGATGAATATAAATTGTTGGGGATATTCTCAACGAATCTACATTTTTTCGGTGTAGATGAGCCTGCCCGCATATATCTATTAGGCGCTGATTCACGAGGAAGAGATCTTTTTACGCGCATCCTTTACGGCTCCCGGGTGTCACTTTCCATAGGACTGGTGGGAGTGGCTATTTCCTTTATCATCGGCGCGACAATAGGTGGTATATCCGGATACTTTGGCGGAAAAATAGACAACATCATCATGCGCATTTGTGAGATGGTGATGATGATCCCGGGCTTTTATCTGATGTTAGCCTTAAGAGCGGCATTCCCTCCGGAATTATCTTCTATAGAGGTCTATTTTTTGATTGTAGTAATAATGAGTTTCATTGGCTGGGCAGGTCTGGCCAGGGTGGTCAGGGGCATGGCCATTTCCATTCGGGAAAAGGAATACGTGCTAGCTGCAAGGGCGCAGGGAGTAAGTCCATTTTCTATAATTATAAGGCACGTCCTACCCAACACCTTTTCCTATACTATAGTTGCCCTGAGCATTTCTATCCCCGGCTATATCCTGGGGGAGTCCGCGCTCAGCCTTCTGGGATTGGGTATCCAGGATCCTGATGCCAGCTGGGGTAATCTATTGACAGAGGCCATGGCTGTAGCCCAGATAAAGTTCCATCCCTGGATTCTTATCCCGGGTATTTTTATTTTTATTACTGTAATGACCTTTAATTTTCTGGGTGACGGTTTAAGGGATGCCTTTGATCCACAAGATAAGATCGGGAGAAAACTTTGAATCTTTTAGAAGTAAGAAATTTACATACTTGCTTCCACACAGACACAGGAATTTCTCGCGCTGTGGAAGGCGCTTCTTTCGATATACGGAAGGGTGAGACCCTTGCCCTTGTAGGTGAATCAGGGTGCGGAAAAACAGTCACTGCTTTATCCGTTATGCGCCTTGTGCCTGCTCCTCCCGGCGAGATTGTTAAGGGCGAGATAATCTTCCGCGAAAGAAATCTTTTAGATTTATCCGAAGCGCAAATGCGGTCTATTAGAGGCCGGCGTATAGGCATGATATTTCAGGAACCGATGACCGCATTGAATCCTCTTTATACTATTGGTTATCAGATTAGAGAAGCCCTCCTTACCCATCATTTTCCATTGCGTATCCACAGGATGGCTTCGCCTAGGTGGAATAGGGGGAAGAGTAAAGAGCAGGTTATTGAGCTTTTAAAGAAAGTAGAAATGCCTTCCCCTGATGAAAGGTATAGTGATTATCCCCACAATTTAAGTGGAGGATTAAGACAGCGGGCAATGATTGCTCAAGCCCTTGCCTGCAACCCTTCGCTTTTAATTGCTGATGAACCGACTACAGCCCTGGATGTTACTATTCAAGCCCAGATCTTAGAGCTCTTTTCCCGGCTTAAAAAAACTACAGAGATGTCTATTTTACTTATTACCCATGACCTTGGAATTGTTGCGGAGGTAGCGGACAGGGTGTGCATTATGTATGCGGGCAGGATTGTGGAGGAAGCCGATGTAGTAACAATTTTTAGCCGCCCATTACACCCATATACCCAGGGACTTTTGAAATCCATACCTGCAGTCGGTGAGCCACGGAAGAGACTTCCGGCTATCCCCGGAGTTGTGCCTTCCCCGGAGAATAAGCCTCGCGGATGTCCATTTCATCCCCGCTGCGCAAAAGCCACGACCAGGTGCAAAAGTGAATTACCTTCTTTTTTAGAAATAGAGGAAGCTCATAAAGTGAGCTGTTGGGAGGTAGGGTGAGTTGTAGTGATTCAATGAACGATATAATTCGCACCTGTGACTTATGCCAGACATAAGCCACATGCTCATTAAAGTAAATTCGCTCAAGAAATATTATCCTGTAAAAAGAGGTTTTTTGTATAGGATTGCGGGATGGATAAAAGCTGTCGATGGTGTAAGTCTTGATATAGAGAAAGGAAAGACCCTGGGATTAGTAGGGGAGTCGGGCTGCGGAAAAACCACTCTGGCCAGGTCAATGTTGCGTTTACTCGAGCCCGACAGCGGCAAAATATTTTTTAAGGGAAAGGATATTACCTGTATTTCTCCTCGACAGATGCGCAGATTACGGCAGGATATGCAGATAGTTTTTCAGGACCCTTACAGCTCTCTGGATCCACGCTTTACTGTGGGCCGCATAGTAGAGGAGGGTTTACGGATATTTAATGTCTTGAACAAAAAAGAAATTAGCGAAAAGATAAAAGAACTTTTAGAGATTGTCAGGTTACCTCGCGATGCCATAAATCGCTATCCCCATGAATTTAGCGGGGGGCAGCGGCAGCGGATTGGCATTGCCCGGGCAATCAGCCTGGACCCGTCATTCCTGATTCTGGATGAACCGGTTTCTTCCTTGGATGTTTCTGTGCAGGCGCAAATTATCAATCTCCTGTATGAGCTGCAGGAGAGATTGAGTCTTTCTTATCTTTTTATTACGCATGATTTGAATATGGTAAGATGTGTAAGCGATGATATAGCAGTGATGTATCTGGGGCGTATTGTGGAAAAGGCCCAAAATACTGAATTATTCAGCAGCCCAAAACATCCCTATACTCAGGCCCTGCTTGAGGCAATGCCTATTTCTGATCCCACAAAGAAAAGAAAAAGGCCTTTGCTGAAAGGCGAGGTTACCCTGGCAATTAATCTTCCTTCGGGATGCCGCTTCAGGAATCGCTGCCCTCATGCGATGGATATCTGTTCCCAGCAGGAGCCATCTTTAAAAGAAATCAGTCCCGACCACACTCTCGCCTGTCATTTATTGTAAGAGCTCTGAATAGAGCTAAATTCCCCTATTATTCCTCCTAATTTTACCTTAAAAAAAACCCAAAAAAAAAAATCGTCCTAATCCCTTGACAAATGGGGTGTTGTAGTGTATATTTGTATAATGTGGTGGCGAGTGGAGGAAAGTGGAGGAAACTAAGATATGTTCTATGGCGAATATGCGCATTCATTAGATAAAAAGGGAAGGATAATACTCCCTTCTAAACTGCGTGATGCGCTCAAAGAAACATTTGTAGAAAAGTGTATCATGACCAAAGGGTTAGATGGGTGTTTATTGCTGTATCCTTTAGATGAATGGCGCTTACTTGAGCAGAAAGTCAAGGCCCTTTCTATGACTAAACGCGACGCAAGGGCCTTTAGCAGACAGCTTCTTTCAGGCGCATGTGAGTGTGTCCTGGACCGCCAGGGTAGAATATTCATTCCCCAAAATTTAAGACAATTTGCTGATATAAAACGGGATGTCATCGTTATTGGTGTTTCAAATAAAATGGAGATATGGAGTAAAGATAGGTGGAGCACCTATTCTAAAGAGACAGAAGATTCTTACGAAGATATCGCCGAAAAGTTGGTTGATACTGGAATTTAAATAGAGAAAGGAGGGCATCATGGTCAGCTCTAGAAAACATAATGGTGTTTCTATTTTAACGGTAGACGGAAATATAGAGCCGGCAGAAATGGTTCAGGTTAAGAACGAATTGAATCGTCTTCTGGATAGACATCGTTTTAAAATTGTCGTTCATTTTGATAGACTAAAAAAGGTTGACTATGCAGGTCTGGGTATACTCGTAGAAAATTTACTGCGTTTTAAAGAATTTAATGGAGATTTGAAGCTGGTAGGCATAACATCAAAAGCAAAACGTATCTTTCAACGTTGCGGGACATGGAATATTTTTGAGACATATCCTAATGATGAATTAGCCCTCAAGAGCTTCAATCCTATTTATTCGTCATAGCGGAGGAGGGTATCGTTCATCAACCTGTTCTTGTCAAAGAGATAGTCGAGTTATTACAATGCCGGCCGGGTAAGATTATCGTAGATGGGACCATAGGAAGCGGTGGCCATAGTCTTGAGATTTTAAAGAGGATTTTGCCCGGGGGCTATCTCATAGGGCTGGATGTGGATGGAGATGCCCTGGAAAGGGCAAGAGAAAGACTTAGCTCTTTTGTAAAAGATTTTAAACTTTACAGGGAAAATTATAAAACCCTGGCGCAGGTATTAGAAAAAGAAAATATAAAATCCGTAGACGGCCTGCTTATAGATCTCGGGCTTTCCAGTGAGCAGGTCGAAGATGCGGAGCGGGGATTTAGTTTCCGGCGTGACGGACCTCTGGACATGAGGTATGACACGCGGAGCGGAGAAACTGCGAGGGACGTTATCAATAAGGAAAACAGCGAAAAGCTTGCATGGATATTCCGTAATTTTGGAGAAGAGAGAAAGGCTGAGCGTATAGCCGGATTTATTATAGAAAAACGAAAAGAAAAACCTATTGAGACCACTCGGGAATTGGCATGGATAGCTCGAAGGGCAAAGGCTTTCTCCGCCAAGGGGAAGATTAATCCAGCCACCCGGATCTTCCAGGGGCTTAGAATCTATATTAATAGAGAGCTGGAAAATTTAGAAACAACCCTTAAGGAAGCTATCCAGGCCATTTCCCAGGGCGGCAGGATTTGTATAGTGAGCTATCATTCTCTGGAAGACAGAATAGTCAAAAATTTTTTTAAAGAATATTCTAAGGCGGGAAGAGTCAGGTTAATCACACCTCATCCTGTGAGACCTTCCAGAGAGGAGATAATAGAAAACAGGCGTTCCCGCAGCGCAAAACTCAGGGTAGCGGAGATAACATAAGAAATGAAAAGCAAAAAACGCAAAATCAAAGGAAAGAAGAAAGAGAAAAGAACTTTCCTGGTGGGTATATTTCTCTTTATCATTGGTTTTATGTACCTGTGCCAGCATATGGGTGTCATAAAACTGGGCTATCTCCTCGGCAGGGAGAAGATAATATACAAGGAATTATCTAACCTCAACAGGGCCCTTTATTTTGAAAAGGCCTCTCTTAAATCACCCCGGTATCTTAACAACATAGCCTGCAGCAATCTCGGATTAAATGTTGGCTCCGGAGTTCAGCTCAGGAGGATAAGTGTAGTATCTTCCGCAAGGAATTCTAAAAATGAAAATAGGATTAGTAAAAGCCTGGCCAGGATTTTTGGATTTAACTCTAAGGCTGTCGCAAAACCAATGAAAAAAAATTAAAACTTATAGCTCTACATGAAAAGGAGACGGGCAAGAGTCGGGACAATAGTTTTTGGACTGACTCTTTTTTATTTTGTACTTATCGGGAGACTCACTTTTCTTCAGCTGATTAGATATCCTTCCTTAAGTTCAAAGGCCAGAAACCAGCATTTCTTTAAAGTCAAATTAGACCCGCGGCGCGGGGATATATTGGACAGCCGCGGCCGTGCCATAGCATTAAGTCTTGAGAGATGGTCTGTCTACGCGCATCCGTATAAATTAGAAGATAAGGAGAAGGCAGCAGTTATACTTTCTTCTGCTCTCCATATGGATAAAGAAACCATACTTGAAAAATTCCGGAGTGACGCCCCCTTTGTCTGGATTAAAAGGCAGGCTGAGATGGATGAATATAAATCAATAAAAAAACAGGGGCTTGACGGCATTGGTTTCATAGAGGGAGCTAAGCGATATTATCCTCATGGTCAGCTTGGGGCTAACGCAATAGGTTTTGTAGGTGTAGATAATGAAGGTTTAGAGGGAATAGAGAAGAAGTTTAACAACATCCTTGTGGGTTTTCCCGGAGAATATCAGGCAGAAAGAGATGCGCAGGGGAAAGAGATATCTTCTTATATCTTTAGACTAATTAAACCGGTTGAGGGGGCTTCTATCTACTTAACAGTCGATAATGTTATTCAGAATATAGCAGAAGAATCTTTAGCAAAGGCTATTAAGAAGACAAATGCTAAAGGCGGAACAGCAATAGTCCTTGACCCAAACTCAGGAGAGATCCTTGGCATGGCTTCATATCCTACATTTGATCCTAATCATTTCAATTCTTTCCCTCAAAACTCTTATCGAAATCAGGCCATATCGTTTGTCTTTGAACCTGGCTCTACTTTTAAAACAATTACTGCCGCGGCTGCGCTTGAAGAGAGACTCTTTAAAATCCAGGATAAGATTTATTGTGAGGACGGGGCATTAAAGGTAGCCAATTACATTATCCATGACCATAAACCGCATAGCTGGCTTACTTTTAGCGAGACAATAGTAAAGTCAAGTAACATAGGTCTTTTAAAAATAGGGCAGAAGGTTGGCAGAGAGACTTTATATGAATACATCCGCACTTTCGGATTCGGAGAACGGCTGGGAGTGGAGATGCCCGGAGAGGAAAAAGGGATTCTCCCGTCTTTAGGAGCATGGAAACCAATTACATTGGCTACTATCTCCTTTGGCCAGGGTATAGCTGTTACCCCTATACAGATTGTGGGCGCCTACGCTGCAATAGCCAATGGAGGAATATTTAATAAGCCCTATATTGTTAAAGAAATCATTGGGCCTGAAGGTGTGCCATTCAAAAAACATTTTTCAACCGAGGGGAAGAGGGTTATCTCCGTAGAGACATCTTCCCGTTTAAGGGAGATTCTGAGAAAAGTAGTAGAGGGGGGGACAGGCCGGTTGGTTAGAATAGACGGGTTAGATATAGCAGGCAAAACCGGGACAGCGCAGAAGGTAAGTCCTCAAGGGGGATATAGCAAAGATAAATATATAGCCTCTTTTATTGGCTTTATGCCGGTAGATGAACCAAAGATACTTATAGGTGTTTTTGTTGACGAACCTCAGGGGATACACTATGGCAGTGTCGTGGCAGGTCCCTGTTTCCAGGATATGGCAAAACAGATTTATAATTATCTATGGCTTGGCCGCGCTAATGAGAGGATTTATTATGGGCGTTATCCTGAAAGAATTAGTAAAGCAATTAGAGACTAAAAAGATTATCGGCGCCAGTGACCTCGCCATTGAAGGGATAGCCTATAATTCACAGAAGGTAAAAAAAAATTTTCTATTTGTCTGCCTTAAGGGGCATCATTTTGACGGGCATAATTTTATAGATGACGCAAAGGCCCGCGGAGCTAGTGCCCTGGTAGTTGAAAAGGAATGTGGTGCCGGGTTAACGGAAATAGTTGTCCCTGATACAAGGGCTGCACTGGCGAGACTCTCAAATAGTTTTTATGGTTTTCCGACCCGCTCTCTTAAGGTCATAGGTGTCACCGGCACAGACGGG
>JADHWT010000011.1 GCA_016783345.1 Candidatus Omnitrophota bacterium
CCCCGGGTTGAAAACTAATCTCGGTCTTTATTGGGAAGGACTTAAAGCCTATTAACTCTAATTTCTTGAAATACATAGATTATTAGATACCTATAGCTTATTATGGAAATATACCACAATATATAGTTATTGTCAACGGGTTTTTTGAAAAAATATGCTATAAATGGTATAAAGAGGTTGTTAAGTTTTTTCAGTGCGGATTATGCTCGAATGGTGTGTTATTTTCAGGGCTATATCATCAAGGATGGAATAGATACATGGTATTATTATAAGGGTAAGGACAGTAGCAAATAAAAGACCCCAGCATATAGAAAGCGCCATCGGGACTAAAAAAGGGTCTTTGCCTCCGATACCGTAAGCTACTGTTGAAAGGCCTCCGACAGTGGTAATGGTTGTAAGTATTACAGGCCTTATACGCATCTCAACTCCCTGAATAATAGAATCGCGCCTCGTTATGCCTTTTGCGCGAAGCCTGTTAATAAAGGCAACGAGGACAATGGAGTCATTCACCACAATACCGTTTAATCCCACAATCCCCAGGACTGCCATAAAAGACAGGGGTATCCCATGCAGGAGAAAAGCGAAAATAACTCCTATAAGGCCGAATGGTATGGCCATCATAACTACAAAAGGCTGAACCAGGGATTTAAAAAAAGAGGCAAGTATCAGATAAATAAATAAAAACGCATAAATAAATGCCTTGAGCAGGCTCTTTAAACTCTCTATACTTTCCTCCTGCTCTCCCCCATACTTAACAGAATAACCGGGATATCTTTTTGGAATGCCGCGGAATTTCTTTTGAAGTATCTTATTCACCTTCATCGAGGTAGTTTTATCCGTATCAAGATTACTTGAAACAGTCACAACACGCTTGCCACCAAGACGATGAATGGTTGTCGTGCCCTGGACTTTTTCTATTGCCGCAACATTTTTCAAAGGTATTAGATTATTAAACCTGTTCAAAACAAGGATATCTTCAAAAATAGAGAGGTCCTTTATATCCGCCTTATCAAATCTTACCGTTACATCAGTCTCTTCTTCCGCCTTAACAGGTTTAATCTGTGTGGCAATACCTCCCTCGAAAACCGCGCGTATTGTCTTTGCTATCTGTCCTGTACTAAGGCCTGCCCTCGTTGCCTTTTTGCGGTCTACACTGATCCGTATTTCTTCTTTCCCGGGCTTGTGGTCCCATGTAACATCCGACGTGCCGTTTATCGCAGATAAATAACCCATAAATTCAGCGGCAATTTTGTCAAGCATACTAAAATCTTCTCCTCTTATTTTTGCCTCAACAGCCTTTCCAACAGGAGGGCCGGCCTGCGGTTTATCAAACCTTAATTCAGTGAACCCTTTTATACCCCCTGTCTTCTCACGCAGCTCTGCGATAATCTGATTAACATCTCTTTCCCTATCCTGCTCCGGCGTAAGATAAACAGCAATCTGAGCGAGATTATTAGCCTGGCCTGCATAGGGATCATGGCGCTCCTGCTCTGTTTTCCCCACGGTAGTAACATAGGTATCAAGTTCCTTTTTAGATAATCCGGAAACAATATTTTCTAGGGGCATAATCAGCTCATGTGTCTTTTCTAATGGTGTGCCTATAGGGGCTTCGGCCCTTATAAGGAAAAAATTTATGCCGACACTCGGAAAAAGGACAAATTTTATGGCTGTAAATGCCAGAATTACAAAAATAACCAATACCACTGCAAAGCCGGCAATAATTTTATATTTCCTGCGGATAGCCGCATTGACTATCCTCATATAGAAAGAAACCACCTTTTTAAACCATCCCATGCCTTTAGACAGAGACACAGGATTGCCATTCTTATCAAGCCTAACCCTTGCAAAATCCGCAATATGAGACGGTAAAATAATAAATGCCTCTGCAAGCGATGCAAGGAGCGCTGCAATAAGCACTATGGGAATACACCTTATAAATTTACCGATGATACCTGACATAAACAGCAGAGGCGTAAATGCAGCGATTGTTGTAAGCACCGCTGTTAAAACCGCACCCATAACCTCTTCTGTCCCTTTGACAGCTGCAACTCTTGGCGGCATACCTCCTTCCATATGCCTGTAGACATTTTCCGCAACGATTATCCCGTCATCAACCAGCATCCCCAGGACTATTATCAGGCCGAACATGCTTACGAGATTTATTGTTATGCCTATAGAACTCATAACAATAAACGTAGCAAAAAAGGCTATAGGCACGCCAAGAAAAGTGAGAAAGGCAATCCTCTTCTGTAAAAATATCATAAGCGAGCCCAGGACTATAAATATGCTGGCAATCCCATTATTTCTTAATACATTAAGACGCCTCCTGGCATAGAAGGAATAATCATTAACATACGAAATCTTTAGATTATCCTGGTTCTTTAAATAATCTTTACATTTTTTCTTTATCTGGTCTACAATTTGCAGGGCATCTCCGGATTCCTTTTTGAGTATAACAAGGTTTATCGACCGTGTGCCGAGAGTCTTATTTATTATATCTTCATCCTTAAATGTATCAGAGACGCGCGCTATGTCTTTTATCCTGAGCCAATTCCCCGAATCATTGGCCCTTATAATCACATCTTCTACTTCACCGGCAGTTAAAAACTCTCCAGTAGTCCTGATGTTGTATTCGGTTGTTTCAGTATTCAGTTTTCCCGCAGGAAGGCTTATATTGCGGGATGCAAGTGCGTTTTCTATCTCGTCCAGTGAGACATAATATTCTTTAAGTTTTTCCGGGCTGACTAAAATCTGAATCTCTTTTTTGCGGTAGCCGGACTTTCCTGCGCGCGCAACGCCTTCTATATCTTCGAATATATCTTCGAGTATATCTGCATGTGTCTGCAGTTCCTGTTCTCTCATATCACCCGATAGAGAAACCTCTATTATCGGGTATTGCCTGGTTGTTATTTCAGTTACCAGCGGGTCATCAACGTCCCGCGGCAGATTCTTTACCCTATCCACGGCGCTCTGTATGTCTCTTATGACTTTTTGTTTATTCGGCTCATCAGGATCTATCTTTACATTGATATAGCAAACCGTTGCCGCTGATGTTGACGTTATCTCCTTTATCCCGTCAACCTGCCTGAGCTCTTTTTCTATCGGAATGGTTATAAGTTTTTCGACGTCTGCAGGTGTGGCCCCCGGATATGTCGCTGCAATGGTGACAATATCGAATGCAACATTCGGGTGTGTTTCTCTCTGCATACCAAATGCTACAATTAATCCGATAATTATAAGGATAGCAGATACCAGGTTTATAAATAAAGATTGATTAACGCTGAATCTCGGTAAACTCATAACATTTCCTCGAGGAGGCTATTCTCCGCCCTCTCTAAATCTATAATCGAGCTCTTGTAATCTATTAGGGCATTTAGCTTCTGCATCCGGGCATCAAACAGGTGCTGCTGAAACCTGATTACTGTATCGCTGTCTGACCTGCCATACTGGAATTTCTTCTCCTCCTCTTCTAATTTCAAACCCTGAAGTCTTTCAACCTCCAGATATTTCCTGACCCTGTTTCTGTTCAGGTTACAGTTTCTTACATGCTCGTCTATCTCGGTAAAGATTATACGTTCGATCCTGTGGAGATTTACCAGCGCCTTTGCCTTTTCAAAGGTCGCCTTCTTATACTGGCTTCCGGCTTCCCGGTTTTCAAACGGAAAAGTGAATTTAATACCCCAATAATATCTGTTATTAGTTTCCGACATCCTGTCCAGGGCATTGGCGAATTCTTTATCTACTCCGTTTATGGCGAATGAACCCTCCAGGTCTATCTCCGGCCACCTGGAATTGGATTCTATTTTAGTCTTTATATTCTTGGCCTTTATATCGTTTTTCGCGCGCTGATAATCCCGCCTGTACTTTATTGCCCGGTTCATGCTGGGAGTTACTGCCAACTCTCTTTCATCTAATAAAAGCTCTTGAGTGGGAACAATACGGTTAATAGTAATATCACCAAGCTTTAGTTTAAGGTCGTTAATCGCTGTCTCCACCTCATTTTCGGAAACCAAAAGGTCTGCCCTTCTCTGCTCCAGATTTGCCCGGGAGGCAAGTAGATCTGTCTCCTCAACAAGACCTGTCTTTAATTTCTCTTTATTCAGTTTAAACAGGCCCTCGGCCTTCTCTAACATATCCTTTCTTATAGCCAACCTCTTATATGCCAATACTAATGCCCAGTATGACTTCTGCACCGAAGCCATGGCCTCTTCAATGCGGTCCAGCACACTGGAATCCATATTCAGGATATCGAGTTCAGTGATTTCAATTTCACCCCGGTCTATTAGACCAACCCGGTTTTTTGCCAGGGGCTGGGTTAGGGTCAACCGAATTCCCGAATCCCATGCGGGATTTATCGTAGCAAAGGCAGAATCATTCCAGTCCCTTTCATTTGTAAAATCCAATTCGACGTCGGTACCAAAAGGAAATTTTTTGGAAACCCCCAGGTCATAATTTGAAGTTACACCCCTGGTTCCCGCTATGGTTGATGATGTCATCCTCTCATCAGCTTCGTAATTCGCATCTAATTCCAGGATAGTATCAAAAATAGATTTCGAATAATCAAGGTCTGTCTTCTTTATCATGGCATCGAATCTGGCAATCCGGATATCAAGGTTATTACAGGCAGCCTTCTTTACACAATCCTCCATCGAAAGATAAATTACAGGTTCTTTTCCCTCTTGAGCCAGGGTTAGATTTGGCGCTGCAGTAAGTATCAGCGCGATAAAAAAGATAATTATCAATTTCATAAAGTATCAAAAAATGATACCTAATGTAAATATATACTATTTCGAATCATTAGATAGGATTTATTCGAATTTTTTGACAACCAGGGTTGCGTTGTGGCCGCCAAAACCGAGGGAATTGGACATAGCTACACGGACATCCCTGGGCCTTGCCTGATTAGGCACATAGTCAAGGTCGCATTCCGGATCAGGATATTCGTAGTTTATTGTCGGAGGGATAAGTTTATGTTTGATAGTCAGCACGCAGACAACCAGCTCCACTCCCCCCGCTGCTCCGAGCATATGTCCTGTCATAGATTTAGTGGAACTAATTGCTAATTTCTTTGCGTAATCTTTAAATACAGTCTTACAGGCCATAGTCTCAAATTTGTCATTTAGAAGAGTTGAGGTGCCATGGGCATTGAGGTAATCTACTTCATCCGGCCTGATGGAGGCATCTTCCATGGCAGATCCCATACAATGCGCAGCTCCTTCGCCATCCGGAGATGGAGCAGTCATATGATAGGCGTCGGCACTCATACCATATCCAATGACCTCTGCGTATATATTCGCGCCTCTTTTTCTGGCATGTGTCAGGCTCTCTAAAACCAGGATGCCTGCTCCCTCAGCCATGACAAATCCGTCTCTCTCTTTATCAAAAGGCCGGCTGGCCTTCTCAGGCTCATCATTCCTGTTTGAAAGGGCATTCATCGCAGAAAAACCGCCAAACCCCATTGGGGTCATAGCCCCCTCTGTCCCGCCGGTAATCATAATGTCGCAATATTTCCCCTGGATAAGACGAAAGGCCTCTCCGATAGCATGTGAACCGGAGGCGCATGCTGTAGCTACACAGGAATTCGGGCCCTTGGCCCCAAAACGCATAGATATCTGGCCGCTCGCCATATTGACAATAAGCATCGGAATGAGAAACGGAGAAATTCTATCCGGGCCTTTGCTTAAAAGTATTTCGTGCTGTTTTTCAATAATCCCCAGGCCTCCGATACCGGAACCAACGAGCACACCTACTTTATATGGATCTTCTTTTGCCATATCTATTCCGGCATCATCCATAGCCTCTATAGATGAGACTACGGCATACTGGACAAAATAGTCCATGCGGCGCACCTCTTTACGGTTTAAAAATTTATTGGGATCAAAATCTTTTAGCTCCCCGCCGATGCGGCTCTTATATTTTGAGGCATCAAAACGCGTAACCGGGCCGATACCGCTTCTGCCATGAGAGATGGCATCCCAGAACGGGTCTATACCAATTCCCGTCGGAGTAACTACTCCAACCCCCGTAACTACAACTCGCTCTTTTTCATTCATATTAAAAATAAAAAAATTTGGGACAGTCCACAAGGGGACAGTCCCCATTTTTTTAAGTCTTGGTCTTGGTTTTATGCTTTTCTATATATTCTATGGCATCACCCACGGTGATAATCTTTTCAGCGTCTTCATCCGGTATCTCCATATCAAATTCTTCCTCAAGTGCCATAACCAGCTCCACAGTATCCAATGAATCAGCGCCAAGGTCGTCAATAAATGAGGCCTCGAGTGTCACCTCCTCCTGGCTTACCCCTAACTGATCAACAATAATTTTACGAACCTTATCTTCATTAGACATTACGTTTTTTACCTCCCTTCCTACATAGCCATTCCGCCATCAACACTTATTACCTGCCCTGTAATGTAATCCGAAGCTTCAGAGACTAAAAATAAAACTGCCTTGGCTACCTCACGTGGATCACCAAACTTCCCCAATGGAATCTGTTCGAGCATCTTTTTCTTCACCTCTTCCGGAAGCTTCTCAGTCATAGCTGTCAGGATATACCCCGGCGCTACAGCATTGACATTTATCCCGCGTGAACCTAATTCCCTGGCTGCTGATTTGGTCAGGCCAATAAGCCCGGCCTTAGATGCCGCATAGTTTGCCTGCCCTGCATTTCCAATAAGACCAATGATTGAAGAAATATTCACAATACGACCGGAACGCGCTTTCAACATAACCTTACTGACCATCTTTATACAATTAAATGCCCCTTTAAGATTTACACGCAAGACATCGTCCCATTGTTCATCCTTTAAACGAAGTATAAGATTATCTCGAGTAATCCCCGCGTTGTTGATTAGTATATCAATCCTTTTAAACTTGTCAAGAATTTTATCCACCATTTCTTTTACTTTTTCGCCGGAGCTCACATCAAGTTCGTAAGGGATGGCATCCACACCCTTGCCTTCTATCTCTTTTGCCGTATCCTCTGCTATCTTGTAATTTATGTCCGCAACGACAATCTTGCTTCCTTCACCGGCCAAAAGCAAGGCAATTTCGCGGCCAATACCCTGACCGGCACCTGTAACAATTGCAACTTTTCCTTCAAGTAGTTTCATTTATTCTCCTTTACGCAAAAAAAGGACAGACACCTAGGCCCCTTCGGGGACACGAGTCAGTCCCAATTTTTGCTGACAGTCCCTAATACGGTATTCAAACTTTTTTCATCTTCGACACCAAATGTCTTCACTTTCCTATCTATGCGTTTTAATAGCCCCTGCAAGACCCTGCCGGGACCAATCTCTATAAAGGTATCTATCTTCTTATCCAGCATAAGCTTCATGGACGCCTCCCAGCGTACAGGATTTGTCATCTGCCTGGTAAGATAGTCTTTCAGTATCTGTGGTTCTACCACCGGAGTGGCACTGAAATTACATATTACCGGCACCCTTGCTTTTTTAAACTGAGTAAAGATAAGCTCGTCGCCTAATCTCTCCTCAGCCTCCCGCATCATGGTTGAATGAAATGCGCCGCTTACTTTTAAATCTACGGTTGTCTTTGCGCCGGCCTGCATTGCCAGTTCCTTGGCCTTCTCAAGGGCCTTTTTCTTTCCTGAAATGACGACTTGCACAGGTGAATTCATATTTGCGATATCAACCTGGCCAAAGGTACTAACCTGCGAACATACGCCCCGAACTCCCTCAACAGTAAGACCAATAATCGCAACCATCCCTCCCGGGTTCCGCACACTCTCTTCATGCATAAATTCTGCTCTTTTTTTAACAAGCTTTATTGCCTCTTTAAATTCTATGGCCCCGGCAGCTACCAGCGCGCTGTATTCTCCCAGGCTGTGGCCGGCTACTATCTCCGGCTCAAGCCCCTTCTCTCTTAGAAGTTCGAGACAGGCAACACTCACCGTAAGGATAGCAGGCTGGGCAAATCTTGTCTCGCTAAGTTTTTCCTCCGGTCCATTAAAAACAATCTCTTTTATGGGAAGATTGGATTCCTTCTCACCTATGTCAAAGATCTCTCTTACCTTCTCAAACTTATCATAGAGTTCCTTCCCCATCCCCACATACTGCGACCCCTGCCCGGGAAAAAGATAGCCTATGTTCACCATCTTATAAGACACGATGCCCAGGTCAACCCGCTGCCAAAGGCGTCAAGCAGAATAAGGTTTCCCTTTTTAAATTTTCCGCTCCTGTTCATCTCATCAACTGCTATGGCTGTTGAGGCCCCAGATACATTTCCATACTTCTGCACGTTGACCACCACCTTCTCCAGAGGTACATTCAATCTCTTGGCCACTGATTCAATAATTCTAATATTGGCCTGATGCGGAATAAACCAATCCACATCTTTACTCTCCATCCCATTCTTTTTCAAAATATCCCTGGCAGCCTTCTCCATTATTCTCACAGCAAATTTGAAGACTTCATTACCATTCATCTTTAGATAATGCAGCCTCTCCTTTATAGTTGTCTCTTTCGCCGGCAATCTTGAACCTCCAGCCGGAAGCTTGAGAAGATCTTCTCCTGAACCATCCGCGCCTAATAAACAAGAAATAATTCCATGGTCTCCTTGTTCAGCCTTAAGAATGCAGGCGCCAGCTCCATCGCCAAAAAGGACACAGGTATTTCTATCCTGCCAGTCAGTAATGCGGGAGAGGGTATCTGTCGCGACTACCAGGACTAATTTGTATTCCTGAGTCTTTAGAAACTGCGCTCCGCAGGTAAGCGCATAAATAAAACCAGGGCATGCTGCTCCAATGTCAAAACAGGCAGCCCTTTTTGCGCCGAGTTTTTCCTGAATAAGGCAGGATGTGGAAGGAAATTGATAATCAGGGGTCACTGTAGCTACAATAATAAGGTCTATATCTTCCGCCTTTACCCCGGCACCTTTAATTGCCTTTAGACTTGCCCTGTATCCCATTTCAGCAGAGGCCATATCATCATCTGCAAGTCTCCTCTCGAGGATCCCGGTCCGGGTCTCTATCCATTCACTTGTTGTATCGACCATCTTCTCCAGGTCTTTATTGGTTAAAACCTTCTGCGGAAGGTACGACCCTGTAGCACAGATAACGGCGTTAGGTAATTGCGGATGCAAGATTCTCCCCGATATAGAAATTGACCTTTTTTTCCACTAACTCTTTGGCCACGCGGATTGCATTTTTAATAGCGCGGGCAGAAGAACGGCCATGGGAAATAATAGATACCCCGTCCACACCTAAAAGAGGAGCCCCTCCGTGCTCAGCGTAGTCTATCTTCCTCGCAAAATTTTTTAGGGCCTTACTGCAGAGTTTTGCGCCAACGCGATACCGTGTCTTACTGCCAAGCTCTTCTTTTAAAACCACATCAAAAAGTTCTGCCATAGATTCAGAGGACTTTAAGACAATATTGCCGACAAACCCATCACACACTATTACATCAACCTCCCCTTTAAAAATATCCCTGCCTTCAACATTACCGGCAAAATTCAAAGAGGATTTGCGCAAAATCTTATATGCCTCGCGGGTAAGTTCATTGCCTTTTACTTCTTCTTCGCCAATGCTGAGAAGCCCGAGGCGGGGACTTTCTTTTCCTAATATATATCTGGCATAGATACTACCCATAACTGCGAACTGTAAAAGATGCTGAGGTTTGCAATCCACATTAGCCCCTACATCTAAAATCACACAGGGCTCGTTTAAGGTAGGGAAAATTGCAGCAATGGCCGGCCTATCTACCCTTTTTAGAGTGCCCAGGATTACTTTGGATGCAGCCATCATCGCACCGGTATTACCGGCGCTGATAATCGCATCTGCCTTACCTTCTTTTACAAGATAAATCGCGCGGGTAATAGAGGAATCTTTTTTTTGCCTGAGGGCTATTATAGGGGAGTCATCCATAGAGATTATCTGAGACGCTGGTTCTATGGTTATCTTAAGGTTAGATACAGGATGACGCAAAAGCTCCCGCCTTAAGGAGAAACTGTCCCCGACCAGGATTATCTCTACGCCATAGGCCCTGGCAGCCTCTATTGCGCCGGCAACATTGATTTGCGGGGCATTATCCCCGCCCATAGCATCAATAGCAATACGCATATAAAAAGTTAATTATTTTTTTACTTCAACAATCTGGCGATTTGCATAATAACCACAATGGGGACAAAGATGATGAGGGCGCTTCAGGCTTCCGCAGTGTGAACATTTAACCATCTGTGGCGGAGTAAGGGGATGCGCGTTTCGCCTTTTATTCTTTCGTGATTTAGATTGTCTTCTTTTTGGAACAGCCATTTATTTTTTCCTTTCTTTAAAATCCTTTAATTTACTAAACCGGGGATCTATTTTATGACTCCGGCATGAACAGGAACCCTGATTCAAATTCTTCCCGCACGAAGGGCATAGACCTGAACAACCGTGCACGCATACCGGTTTTATTGGCAGGGACAATAAAACAAACTCCCTTATGGCATCTTCTAATTCTATAACCCCGTTTTTCCTATAATAGGAAGTATCCGACTCTTTCTCAGCCAATGCTGCCTCTTCCTTCATTGCCTCTGACGGCTCCGGCTCATAGATAATATCTATTGCAGGGCTGATTTTTTGAGAAAAAGGCTTAAGGCACCGTACACAGATAAGTTTGACATCAAAGCTAATCCCGCCATGAACCTTAACTGAGTTTCCTATCTTCTCTATCATGAGCGAGAGACGCATCGGGCCGTAATAGGAGACAAATTTATCATCCTCAAGACCGAAAGAACAAGGTTTTCCCTCTTCTTTTAATTCTAATCCCTCAGAAGGGATGTCGGACAGAACTATCTTCTGCATTTCAATTATTATCCCAATTTTTCTTTCAAGGCTCTGGATACACAGGGAGGGACAAAAAAGCTCACATCCCCTCCCAGGGATACTACTTCTTTAATGAGACGGGAACTCAAATATGCATAGGACTCATGCGGCATAAGAAAGATAGTCTCAATCTTTGAATTTAATTTACGATTGCTCAAGGCCATCTGGAATTCAAATTCAAAATCAGAAAGCGCCCTTATACCGCGTATAATAACTTTAACATTTTTTTCACTCGCATAATCCACCAGAAGCCCTCCGAAAGAATCAATATGAATTCCCTTTTTTCTTCCGACACTGCTCCGGAGCAATTTCAATCTCTCTTCTATAGTAAAGAGGGGGCGCTTGGCCGGATTATTGGCTACAGCCACGATAACCTCGTCAAAGATTCTCAATGCCCGTTCAATCAGGTCTATGTGCCCGTAGGTTACAGGGTCAAATGTCCCCGCGTAGATAGCGGTCTTTTTCAATTTTGATCCCCTTTATAAAATGTTAAGACAGTCTCCCCGAACCTCTTCTCCTTCCATTTTTTAAAAGAAGGGTAGATATCCGGCAGCGAAAGGTGCCGGCTGTGTTCTATTACTCCTTTCGCCTCTTTAGCCAATATCCCGGAGGTAAAAAGATGACTTAAAAATTTAGTAGTATCTCTATAGTCATACGGCGGATCCGCAAAAAAGATGTCAAATAAAAACCCTTTCTTTTTCAAAACTCTTAATGCCCTGAATGCATCCATAGACCACACATCTCCGCGTTCTTTAAAGTTAAAAGAATTCAAATTATTTCTAATAATAGAGGATAGTTTCTTATCCTTCTCTATAAAAAAAACCTTTTTAGCGCCTCTCCTTAATGCCTCTATGCCGATAGAGCCGGCCCCTGCAAAGATGTCTATCATTAATTTGTCAGTAACTTGCCCGTATAAAACATCAAAGAGAGATTTTCTAACCCTTGCCTGAGTACCCCTAAAGGGACTCACTTCTCTTCTTTGAATCTGATTAAGTGATCTCCCTCAAAATAAAGGGAATAGCTCTTGGTGAGATAGCCCACGCCAATAGGGATATCTTTAATCCTGGCTCGATAGAGCCATGTTTCTTTCGACATCCCAAACATGTCTGTCTCTCCCTTTATTACTTCATCAGGCTCGCCCCACTTGTTCAGGATTTCTTTCTTGTCCATCCCTGCCTTAAAGAACCCCTTACCCAGCGGGTGTGTGAGGATATCTATAGGATCGGGAGGTGTCATTTCAGCGCATCCGATAAAAACCATTAAAGATATACACAACAAAATTATCTTCTTTCCCATTTTACCTCCCTGTTTTACTCAGTACTACGTAGATTTTGAGAATAGCATACCTTCCTAACTTTTGTCAAGCCAAATCAGCCTTCGCAAAATTTCATTTCACTTAAAAATCCTTGGGATTCGTGGGCCTATGCGAGAGACAATCTCATGCGGTATAGTGCCTATCTTTTTTGCTATTTTCTCAACAGTTATCTCTTCTCTACCAGATTGTCCGATCAAGGTAACTTCATCGCCTATCTTTACCTTACTATCTTTTACATCAACGATAGTATGATCCATGCATATACGGCCTATTACCTTGCGCCGCACACCATGGACCAGAACCTCCCCAATATTAGAAAGGGAGCGGCTATACCCATCAGCATAACCAATCGGGAGTATCCCTATCCGTGTCCTGGATCTGGTGATATATGTCCTTCCATAACTGATAGGGATATTACGAGGGACATCTTTTAAAAGAACAATTGTCGTCTTCAGAGAAAAGGCTGGCTTTAGCTTTATTAACTTCTTCATTGAAATAGAATAATAAAGTCCGTATAACATAAGTCCTGGCCTGATCAAATTTAAAAAACTCTCAGGATATTTGATTATAGCAGCACTACCTGCAGTATGATGGAGGGATATATTGTATCCGCATCTTTCAAGATCTATTATTATCCTTTTAAAGTTTGCTATTTGACTTTTTGTAAAACATTTCCCTTCCTCATCAGCTGAAGGGAAATGTGTAAATATACCCTCTACCTTTATATTAGGCAATCGAAAAAGTGCTTTTGCCAGGGACATTAGATTCTCCTCTCTTATCCCCAGTCTCCCCATACCTGTATCAACCTTTATATGGACTTTGGCTGTTTTACGACTGCGCGCTGCCTCTCTCGAAATTGCGCGTGCCAAAGCTAATGTAGAGACAGAAGCAGTGAGATTATATTTAACTATATCTCTTGCCTGGGAAGGAAGACTATGGCTAAAAATAAGTATCGGTGTTTTTAAACGGGCCTTGCGTAAAATTACTCCCTCCGATAGAAATGCTACTCCCAGATAATCCACCCCGCATCTTTCTAAGGCATGAGATACTTCAACCATGCCATGGCCATAGGCATTTGCCTTAACTGCAGCTAGTATCTTTACCCGCTTGCCCACACGTGTCTTTATCTGATTGAAATTATAGCGAATTGCACGTAAATCAATTTCCGCCCAGGATAAATATGGCGGAATCGAAAAATGGTGTCTGTCACTATTTTTTATTTTCATACTTCTGCCAATATAAAATATCTTCTAATTTTCTCTTCGGTACGTGGAGGGTGCCATCTTTATCCTTCCAGTATTTAATTGAATCTGTTAGTTCTTCTACTACAGGAATCTCCAGAGGATAACCCAATGCCAGGACTGAATCAATCCTGCAATGAGACGGCACCTTAAGAATTTCTACGAGTTTTTCCCTCTCTACTGAACCAATCCAGCATGAGCCTATTCCATGAGCCCATGCCAGAAGGATCATGTTTTCTATTGCAGCTGCTGCATCATGTATACCAGGTTTTCCCCTCTTCTCATTTATTAAAACTACAATATAGGCTATTGGGGTTTCTCCGTGAGGAGGATTTCCGCGAGGTGCAATATACCCCGCCCAGCTGAGAGTCTCAAATACCCTGTCTACCATCGGCTTTTCATCAACCACTACATATTCACATGGCTGAAGATTAGCTGCTGAAGGAGCGAATCTCGCAGCATCTATCAGTTCTTTTAGAATCTTGCAAGGGATAGCCTTTTGCTGGAATCTGCGAATAGTGCGGCGCTTAAGAATAAAATCTAATAAATTGTTCATAGATTTTTGCTGCACAATAGACCTCCTCTAATTTTATATGTTCGTTTTGGCTATGGGCTAGCCCCATTTCCCCTGGCCCAAAGACTATTGCAGGGACATTTAAAAAACAGTCAAAATTACCTGCATCTGTCCATCCGCGGTTCCCTAGACATTCAGGGAACCGGCCCATGACATCGCAGGCAGCCTGAGACATGGCCTTAACCAGAACATCATTTTTATCCGTACCCAAAGGTTCTCTATCCTGCATAACTGTGTAAGAGGCGCTGCGCCATCTCTTCTTCTTAAAAATTCTATCAATTGCCTTCCTGAAAGAAGCCATATCTTCTCCGGGCATAAGTCTCATATCAATCTTGGCGCAACATTTGTCAGGCACGCGGTTCGGGATGTCACCGGCCTGGATAGTTCCAAGGTTTAAAGAAGGTTCGCCGACTAAATGGGATTTCTTTCTTTTACGGACTACATTTTTTATTTCATTAACTAAATCAATCATTTCTAAAATTGCATTCTTTCCCAGCCATGGCCTTGACCCATGGGCTGCCTTGCCACACGTAGTAATATCTAAAAAATATACTCCGGAGTGCGCCCTTATTACATTAAGTCCTGTAGGCTCACCGACAACCACAGCCTTACATTTATATCCGTTCTTTATACCTATCTCTGTGCCCTCCCCGGCTCTCTCCTCACCGATAGACACAAAGAGATCTATTCTGCCTTTAAGAGATAAATTCTTTTTGGCACTACAAGCCAAATTTTTAAATGCGCATATAGCTGCAACCAGCGGGCCTTTGTCATCCGCGGAACCCAAACCATAGAGTTTCCCCTTCCGGAGCGATGCCTTAGCTTGCGATTTCCCATTGGGAGGGACTGTATCTGCATGGGCATTTATGCAGAGTATGGGCTCCCCTTTTCCTATAGAGATAACGAGATTAGAGCGCCTGGCCCCTCTTGGAATTCTTCTTGGTTTAAATCCCAGACGAGAAAAAAACTTCTCAAGATACTCTATAATCTCTTTTTCCTCGCCGGAGACACTCCTGATATTGACTAAATCAGTTAGAAGTCTCTTGCAGAACTCTTTATCCTTTGTTTTTAATTTTAGCATCTATATCTCTTATCTTGTCCTCAATTATCTTAGCGGAACTTCTTAAGACTTCACCTTCCTTGTTATCAAGGTTAAGTTCTATAACTTCCTTAACACCATCCCGGCCAATTCTTATTGGCACCCCAATACAAATTCCTTTAATACCGTATTCTCCGTTAAGAAAAAACGAGCAAGGCAGGACATCCTTTTTATCACGTACAATAGATTCAATAATCTTAAAAATTCCTGCAGAAGATGCATAGAAGCTGCTGCCTTTCTTAAGTAATTTTACTACCTCTGCCCCTCCATGTTTAGTCCGCTCCACCAATTTTTCCATATCATCCCATCCCAAAAGTTCCGGCAGAGGCTTTCCTGATACAGTAGTAAATTTTGGTAAAACAACCATAGAATCGCTGTGCGCGCCAATAACCATAGGATTTATATCTTTGACTGAGACATTTAATTTTTCTGATATAAAATATGCAAGGCGTGTCCCATCCAGAGCCCCTCCCATGCCTATAACCCTCTCACGGGGAAAACCGCTGATTTTATTTACGGCATAAGTCATGAGGTCAAGAGGGTTGGTAACAACTATTATAATAGCGTCGGGAGCAATTGAAACAATTTTACGTGTGACCCCGTATACAATATCCAGATTCTTTTCTAAAAGTTCTTCTCTGCTCATACCCGGTGTGCGCGGAAATCCAGCAGTTACAACCACTATATCCGCGGCCTTAAGGGCTTCATAGTCATCCGTCCCCAAAATTCGCGGCTCATAACCAATAACAGGACCGGCCTCATTCATATCCAGGGCCTTTCCTTGCGCCACTCCTTTCACTACATCCAGAAGCACTATCTCTCCCAGTCCTTTCTCCAGAACCCTCATTGCCAGGGTCCCACCAACATTCCCCGCGCCAACTATTCCTATCTTCATCCTACCCCCTTACAATTTATCATTAATATACAAATATGCATCTTCCTTAGTATCGCTATAATATCCCTTCCGTATTGCTACCAATCTAAACTTTATCTTTTCATAAAGCGCCCTGGCCTTTTCATTACTTTCTCTTACCTCTAATGTCATAAGGTTTACACCTTTTGACTTCGCCATCTCAATCAATTCCTTAAGGATCCTCTCCCCTATCCCCCTGCGCCTGAGGCGAGGCGTAACTGCAAGGTTTCCCAGATGCGCCTCATCTAAAACCAGCCAGAATCCGCCGTAACCTGCTATCCCATCTTTTAATCTTGCTATTATAAAAAAAGCAAAGTCTTTCCGCGACAGCTCCTCCATAAACATCCCCATTGTCCAGGGAGTAGGGAAAGATGCCTTCTCTATCTCCATGACCTCTTCAATATCAGCCTCCTTTAATGATGAGAAGGAAATTTCTTGAGATATAATGGTAGAATCCTATCTGGATTGAGCAGACGACCTCTTTTAAACCTCTCCATAGCCAATTTTGCAAGAGAAACGGGATGTGGAATCCAATTTTTTTGAAAGCTGAAAATAGCCCTCTTACCGAGAATCTCTTCTATTTTCTTCCGGTAAATCTCAATCCCTGTCCCGGCAAATATAACCTTAGAATTCCCGTCCCACTTACGCGGTGCAACAAAGTCTTCAATCGGGCCGATAAAATAATTACCGCATCGTTTGGGGGGTTGGTACACGGCTCCATAGACCTCTCCTCCATAGGCATTTAGGAGCGTAACAATCTTTTCTCTACGACCTGAAAAATTACAGGCAATAGTATCCAAGGTAGAAATACCTACAAGGGGTTTTTTAGCTGCCATGGCAAGCCCTTTCATTATGGATAGGCCGATTCTTACCCCTGTATAAAACCCGGGGCCTATCCCTACAGCCAGCATGTCAATATCTTTTAGCTCCAGATTAAGCTCCTTTAAGGCGCGGTCAATAAAAACCATTATTCCCTCACCTTTTTCCCGGCTGCTTATGATAAATTCCGTATTCTCTGCAGCACCAACTATCCCGACCCCTGCAAATTGAGTTGCAGTTTCTAAAGCAAGCACACGCATGTTGTAAATTATATCACAATAGAATACGAATTAAAGGACTAAGTTTTTTTTAATAGACTACAAAGTATCAATGTGATAGACTTATTCTGATGTTAGCAGAATCATGCGCCTATCTGGATATAGAGACTACCGGTCTTGATCCTGACTCCAGCGACATAACTGTTTTAGGCATATATATTGAAGACGAAAGCGGTGAACCCCGCTCCTGCGAGCATGGGCGGGGCGGGAAGGTTATACAGCTTGTCGGAGAAGATATCCGGTCTTCAAGATTAGCTGAAATATTCAAAGATATTAAAAAACTTTTCACCTATAACGGGGAAAAATTTGACCTGCCGTTTATCCGGGCTAAATTAGGAATAGACCTGCAAAGCTTGTGTCAGCATGTAGACCTTATGCATATATGCTGGCAGAACAATCTCTACGGCGGGTTCAAAAAAGTCGAGAGGCGCCTTGGAATAACAAGGGAGCTGGAAGGGATAGACGGGAAAGAGGCTGTCTTTCTCTGGCATAGATACGCTCATAACGGCGATGAAACAGCACTTAAGACACTGCTAAAATATAATGAAGAAGACGTCAAAAACCTAAAACACCTCAAGCAAAAACTTTTAGAGATCCTTGACTATAAAGGATGATACTTTCAAATTTATCCAATTCGGTTTACTCCATCTTCTGCAGTTGAGATATATATTTCCGGAGAGATACCTGTCTCCTTTTTATATCCTTGAAAAACCTTTTCCTTGAACTTATCTATAAATTCATCGGCTACAAGATTCACAGTGCACCCGCCAAATCCAGCTCCAGTCATACGCGCCCCCAGTGTCCCTTTTATCCTCCTGGCCAATTCTACCATAAGGTCAAGTTCAGGACAGCTTACTTCATAGTCATCCCGAAGGCTCCTGTGAGATTCATACATACATTCACCAAATGAAGAAAAATCAAAGGACTTGAGCAAGGAAACACTTTTCTTTACTCTCTCATTTTCTGAATTAACGTGTCGCATACGTTTTAAGACTCCCTCCTGGCACTCCCTGCGGCGGTCATTATAGGCAGAATCCTTAAGATTTCTTTTAACCAT
>JADHWT010000012.1 GCA_016783345.1 Candidatus Omnitrophota bacterium
AGCACATTAGCAATCTCTGTAGTAAGCCTCTCCTGCACCTGAAGCCTCCTGGAAAATAAATCTACTACCCGCGCTAATTTGCTTAAGCCGGTAACCCTCCCTCCGCGCGGTATATACGCCACATGCGCCTTGCCGATAAAAGGGAGGAGATGATGTTCACATATCGACTGTAATGGAATATTTTTTAAAAGGATAATCTCATCGTGCTTCTGGTCTAAGATAACCTCCAGTTCCTTCGCAGGGTCACGACGAATACCGGAGAATATTTCTTCATACATCTCTGCTACGCGCCGGGGCGTCCCTTGAAGGTCTTTCCTTCCCGGATCTTCCCCGATCGCCTTTAATATATCTTTGACTGCCTTTTCGATTTTCTTTCTATCCATAAATTAATCCCCATTATACTGTCTCTATGTCTATTCCGTCAAGAATTTCTTTTTTGCACAAACACACTGCCCTGCTCCGGCTGTGAATATTTCATGATAGGTCATAATTTTTTCTTTTTAGAATTTAATAATTTTTTGACTTTACGATCAAAATCAGAAACATAGTTTTTGTCCTGTATTATCCGATATTTTTTATATTCTTCTAAAGCAAGGGCTTCCGCGACTTCATGATTAATCTTGCCGCTATCCTATCCTGTAAAATTTCTTTTTCGTTAAATTGCAAAAAAGCATCCAATTTCTCTACCCAGTTCTTCATATACATCACAACACCTTTTTGCGCCTGCATTTCAGCATAGTCAAGATACATGGTTACAATTCTGTTCAGTCCATCCAGCTCTTTTTCATCGAGATAATTTTTAGCAATACTGACATCGGTTTTTCTAATGGCCCCTTTGGGCGAATTTTTCCAGTTCGTGAGACCCATATTTGTTTTTCCGCTATTTACTCTATTGTAAATTATTTCAGCTGCGGTTTGGCCGGTTATCGCCCAGTGAAGTTTGTTTTGCACGGTAGCAAAAAATTGTTTGGTAATTTCCTCATAGTCCTTGCCAAAAATGTTGTTGGGGTTTTTCATCAAATCTTCAATCTTAGGGTCGGACCACGGCAACCCCTTGCAAATCAATAAGTTATATCCCAAAATAGGCCATTTTCAGGCCTTAGAACATCATTTTTAGTATCAAAATTAGCGTTATAAGAAGCTTGAGGTTCTTGCAAACAATAAGAATCATCAATCTTTTCTATATCTCTACCTTTTACTTTCAGTCCTAATTTTTCTTTTATTTCTTTAATATACATCCCATCTCCAACAGCAACACTTAAGGTCCATTTTTCATCACGTTTTATTCTATTTTCTTTTATAGTTTTACTTAATATCTCTGGATATATTTTTTGAAGTTGACTTACATCATTAACCTGCAAACAGTCTAAAAGAGCTTTATGGTTTATTATTGAATACCTATTGCGAGGATTTAATATTTCTTTATATCCACAGTATTCCCATTCAGATGGATGGCTTACTACACCTGCTCTCACCATATTCATATCAATATATATCATACAGCGTAATAAATGATTTCCACTCTGTATTGCTGTTGCATGATACCTATCTTCCCAAAAAGCACCTTTACGATTTTTTCTTTTATTATATTTTTGAGCTGTACACCCGGCTATAAGCTTTATCGATTTAGGAATTACCATCATATCATCATCGCCTCTGACTAAAAGGTGAATATGATTGGAGGTTATTGTATAGTTTAATATTTCAAGGCTATAACGTTTTTTACTTTCAAACAACCACTTTATCCATTCTTGTTTATCTCTTCCAAATTTTAATAAAAACTCTTTTTTATGACATCTATGCGTTATATGCCATATATAACCTGGAATAAAATAACGATTTGCTCTTGGCATTTATTTATCCTTATTTCAATTCCCTTAAAACCTTATTTTTAGTACTGAAATTAGCCTTTTAAGGACTTAAAATAGCTGCTTTTCCCGGTTAACTTATGCTATTGCAATTAGTTAGCGTGGTCCGACCCCTTTTCTAAATATTTACTTTTCTTTTCTTTCATTCTCTTTTCCTTTTCCTTTTCCTTTTATTAAAATTTTTTTATTATCCATTTTTTAGTCAAGAGATTACTTTCCGATACAAAACTTAGAGAATATTCTGTCCAGGACATCTTCATTATGCACCTCGCCTGTAATCTCCCCGAGGTGTGAGATAGCCTCCTTGACATCGATGGCAATCAATTCTTCCCCTCGTCTCTCTCTAATACCTCTGATTGCCTCTGAGATTCTACCATTTACATTTTTAAGAATCTCCTCATGCCTTAAGGATACAATAATTTCATCTCCTTTTGGCGCTATCTCTCCATTTCGGAGAAGGCCCTTCACTACCTGCAGCAGCCCCTCTATATTTATCCTTTGAGTAGCTGATATCTTAACTATTGGCGCCACGTGGGAGAAAAAATTGTGCAGGGCTTTTTCATCTAATCGAATGGGAAGGTCTATCTTATTTATAGCTAGGATAGTCTTTCTTCCGTTAAATGAGGAAAATATCTCTCTGTCTTCCCGGGTTATTCCACAATTCCCATCAAGCAAAAAGATGACAAGATCAGATTCTTTAAGGCTCATCTCTGCACGTTTTAATCCTTCTTTTTCCAAAAGATTCTCTGTCTTACATAACCCTGCTGTATCAATAAGCCTGACGAGACACCCTTCAAGCTCTATCTCTTCTTCAATGGTATCGCGTGTAGTTCCGGGAACGGGCGTAACAATTGCGCGCTCGCGGCAAAGGAGGGTATTTAAAAGTGAAGATTTACCCACATTCGGCCTACCCGCTATTACTACCTTCACCCCTTCTCTCAGTATCTTTCCGCTTTCTCTCCGGTCAAGAAGATTCTCAATCTTTGAATTTATATCTTTCAGTTTATTCAGTAAAATCTCTTTAGAATCTAATTCAAGTTCTTCCTCTGGGAAATCTATTGATGCCTCAAGCTGGGCAGCTGTCTCTAAAAGGGTTTCCTTTATCTCTAAAATTTCACTGGATAAAGCCCCCTCGAGCTGTTTCATGGATATCCTGGCCTGGCTGGTAGTTTTTGCCCGTATAAAATCAGCTATTGCCTCTGCCTGGGCCAAATCTATACGGCCGTTTAAAAATGCGCGTTTTGTAAATTCCCCTGGCTCGGCAAGCCTTGCTCCGCTCCTCACTAAAAGCCTCAGGATCTCTTTTAATGGGACAATCCCTCCATGCGCATTTATCTCAACTATATCCTCACGGGTATATGTAGAAGGCCCGCGCATGACTGTAAGGAGGACCTCATCTATTGTTTCGCCTTTCTCATCCCTGATAAATCCATATCTTAAGGTATGCGATGAAATTTTAGAAAGGTCTATCCTGTCCAATTTTTTTGAAGAAAAAAATGCACTCACTGCTATAGAGATAGCATCCGGCCCGCTGAGCCTCACTATCCCAATCCCTGACTGCCCGGGAGGAGTGGAGATAGCGGCAATGGTGTCATTAATAATATTCATAGAACCATATCTTCGCAAAAAAAGGACAGACACCTAACGGAGTCAGTCCCAATTTTTGCTCAGCTTTTTTTACTTTAAAAATTTTCTTGCCTCCCCAACCACATAGAGCGACCCTGTGACACATATTACATCCTCTTTTCCTGCCCTATCCCGCGCCATAGATATTGCATCTTCCACAGAACCGCCGTCTGTGACATTGCTGTTAAATCTCTTCGCCTCCCTTGCAATATCTTTACTTGGGCATGCCCTTTTCGATTGTATCTGACAGGTTACGACCTCGCGCGCTACTGGTGCAATTGCCCTTATGATATGAGACCAATCCTTATCAGCCATAATACCCAATACCAGCAATATCTTTTTAGCCGGGAAAAAACTCCCGAGTGTCTCTTTTAATCTTTTTATGGCAGCCACATTATGAGCCCCATCAAGCACAATAGAGGGACTACCCCTAAAGGGATGGCTTTGCCTACCTGCTAAAACCTCAAAGCGGCCCGGCCAGGTAGTCTCTTCCAACCCTTCCCTGATATGCTCTAATGTAATATTAAAACCCCTCTGAGATAGCATCTTCACTGCTCCATATGCTAAACTTGCATTAATCAGTTGATGCGTTCCAAGAAGTTTTATTTTAAAGGGTGGCTGGGTTTTATTCAATGAAAAAATCTGGCCATGGAGATCTGCCTTGTGTAATTTATATTCTATATCTTCACCAACAACCATAAGGGGATTTTTGCTCCTCTGGCATATATCCTTTAACTTCTTTATGAGCAGCCTCTCTCTTATAGATGTTACCACACAGACGCCGGGTTTTATAATAGAAAATTTCTCTCCGGCGATATCAGAAAGTCTATGCCCAAGATACTGCATATGGTCCTGGCTTATACTGGTTATAACACATACCTCCGGGTTAATTACATTAGTTGCATCAAGCCGGCCGCCGAGACCTACCTCCATTATACATATATCTGCTCGCTCATCTAAAAAATATTTAAGGGCTATGGCAGTTGTGACCTCAAAATAGGTCGGAGAAAAATCCTTTTCTTTTTTGATTAACTCCCGATAGTAAGTAGCTAAACCTGCAAGCCGTTCCCGGCTGATGCAATTGCCATTGACCAGGAACCTCTCCTCGAGTCTTTCAAGATGCGGAGAGGTGTAGAGACCGACCTTATAACCGCTCCTCTTTAATATCTCTGCGATAAATCGCGCTGTTGAGCCCTTGCCGTTTGTCCCGGCAATATGGACAAAACGCATAGGCTTGGCCGGATTTCCTGAAAGTAATAGTAATTTTTTTATATTTTCCAGGCCGAGTTTTATGCCTATTATCTCTAAGTGTTCAAGATATTTCAGGGTTTCGTTATAATCCATAAAAAAATCCTACCTTAATAGGTAGGTATAAGCTGGCATAAAATTTCGGAGCGAATTGTCAGCGCCTTTTTTTCAGCTCCTCAACCTCTTTTTTCAATTTATGAATCTCCTTTACAAGCTCAGGGAGATTCTGCATACTTGCCTTAACTCTATTTTCCCGTACATGCTCTCTTGCGGGAATCCCCATGACACAGGTATTGGCCGGAACACTCTTAGCCACACCGGACTTAGCAGCTACCACTGCATTGTCACCAATAGTTAGATGTCCAATCACCCCTACTTGACCGGCCAGCGTAACATTTTTACCTAATGTAGTAGAACCTGATATCCCTGTCTGAGCGATAATAATAGAATTTTCTCCGATAACCACATTATGGGCGATCTGGACAAGGTTATCAATCTTTGTCCCCTGGCCTATCTTAGTCTCTCCTATAGTCCCGCGGTCAATAGTCACATTAGCGCCGATCTCTACATCATCTCCGATAACAACTGTTCCCATTTGCGGCACCTTATGGTGTTTTCCTTTAAAAGGAGCAAACCCGAACCCATCACATCCGATTACTGTGCCGCTGTGGATAATAACATTCCTGCCGATTGTTACCTTTTCCCGGATAGTTACATGCGCGTAGATCAAGGTATCCTGTCCAATCCTGGTATGATGGCCGATATAGACCTGCGGGTAGATTGTTACTCCATCGCCTATCTCAACATCATCTTCAATAACTACAAATGCTGAGACAGCAATGTTACTGCCTAATTTAACCCTCTTTCCTATAACAGCAGTAGGATGTATTCTCCGCGGAAGAGGCACCTCTTCATTGGCCAGAAGTCCCATTACCCTGCTAAAGGCAAAATAGGGGTCATCTGTCTGGATAAGTGCCCTGTGAGTATTAGTTATATCACGCGCAACAATAACAGCCGAAGCCTTAGTCGCAGATAAAAGACGGGCATAACGTGGATTGGCTAAGAAGGTTATATCGCCTTTTTTTGCCTCTTTTATCCCTGAGATGCCGGTGATTACTGTGTTTTTATCACCGACGACTTTACCATCGATCTTCTTAGCTATTTCTCCCAGGGTCAGGCACATATATCTCCTTATTTAATTAACTATAACACAGCTCACTAACATATGTCAAGAAAAATACGCAAAAAACAGGAAAATTGAAAGTAGCGGTTTTTTTGTGCCAAAATAGCCACGGGAGGATAGCGTCGGGGTCGCTGGGGCTAATCCAGCGCCTATTCTGCCCTGCTATGGAGCTAAAAAATTAATTTTTTTATATCTGGGGCAGATTAGGGGTGGTCCAGGCAGTAAATAGGCAGAGGTGGCCTGTTAAAACATATATAATAAGGAAGGGACTTACCCTTAGGTGAACTTTTTGAGGAATTCTTCTAATGTTATATTTTTAGCAACCGCCTCAGTCATTCTTTCTTTAAACTTGTATTTATCGCCTTCCTGAACCAACTTTCTAAATTCTCTGGGAGTATAGAGAGCGAACTTATTGCCAGGGGCATAGATAATTACCCCTGGTCCATCTACTCTGCCTTTAGAAGACCGTCTTTTTAATAACTCAGCTGCTTCCTGCCAATCCCCTGGGAATTTCATAGCGATTATCTTCTCTGCAGTAAACATCATTAACATAAAAGCAATACGGGAACGAATAGCATTTATATTATGGCCAGCTAACACATCCAGCTGTAGCTGCTGGGTCATATCCCGAAAACGATTCTCTATAAGCCAGCGGCGGATATAGTAGCGCCGAATCTTGTAAGGACTTCTTTTTACTCCGGGAAGAGTAGTGACATAATAATACTCTTTCTCTATTATATTTCCATCTTTATCCGTCTTTAAAGTCTTCCCATTTTTTTCATACTCCATCTCTTTGGCAATGACTACGTTAACCTTCATAGGGACATTGCCCTTGCTATCTAATAATTCTACATCCTCAAATCCTACAATTTTTACTTTGAATTTTCTACCATGGGAACGGCTCTCTTCTATCTCCCTCCATTTTAATCCTTCCATCAGGGAAAGCATCCGGATTAATTTACTTACTTCAAGATCTTCATCCCGGGCCAGGGTTACAACATCCATTCCCCATTTCTTCTTTAATTCTTTTAAAAATTCTGCACCCCAGTAGCCCCTATCAAGGATTAAGGTATCTATTATGTCGCGAACGGGAGATACACTTTGTTCAAGCCTGAATAAAATATCCTTTAAAAGCTCCCGCTCTGACATCTGAAGCGGACCAAGGGCAAAGCCAACCACTCTTTCTTTCTTTTCTGCAACATTTAAAAGCACTACCAGCTTGTATCCATACGACTCTCCTACACTCCCAGCTCCTTCGTAGTCGCGGCCGTGTTTTATTGTAATGTAATGTCCGTCTGCTACATAAGTATGACCCCGGATCCATTTTTTATTCCGTATATGCTTTACATGCCGATAAAAGCCGTGCATGCAACTCTCTTTATCTATTCGACCTAAGTGATTGCGAATTGTATATGTAGTAACTACATCTTCCCCTCTTTCTGCTTTTTCTATTATCTCCTCTACGTTAAATCCTGCTGCCATCATAAGCCTGGCATCGCCTATTATCTTCCCGCATTCGCTGATATGGCCAAGCCTCATTAATTCTTTTATTGCTACCACCCCGTTCATTGTCTTCCAGGGCTTGCCATTTTCTTTTTTTAAGAAATTTGGATATAAATCTGTCATCTTATCCCATAACCCTAATTGCATAAGCGCATCTATGTAAAAATCATTCTTTCCGTATTGGGTCATTTCTACTTGTAATTCCTTACCCTCTTTTAAAAGTTTAGAACAATATTCATTGTCTTTTGTCCAGACTATCAGTCTATCCATACCCCCTCCTTCTCTTTTTAACCTGCGCCTTAGCGAGCTGGCGATACAATTTCTCAATCTGGCGATTATGCTTTACCATCTCAGCCACAGAGGCGCTGTGGCTGCTCCAGTTCTTACACATATCCTCTATCCTCATCTGATCCTCTTTTACATACTCGAGGTGGGTTCTCCCCTCAATTGTGCGGGAGATGTAATAATACGGCCCATGCTTTTCTCCGGTACTACACTTGCACCCAGGCCTGCGGCACTCTATATACTTCTCTACCCAGTAGCCATCTATCATTGGCCTTGCCTTAAGGGCTATATTCTCTACTTTATCCCTGGCCATCCTTAACAAATAGATCTTTTGTCTTATTCGGCTTACATCCATAACCCAATACCCCCCTATTACTTTATCTTATATATAATTATATATTATTACTGATAAGAAAGCAAATAAAAAATGCGGGAGGGAAATAAATATTTTTGTGGCGCTGTAAGGCTATATGGCTGAAGGGGTTATTTTACTTTCAATTTTTCTGCGCAAAAAAGGGACAGACACCTAACGGAGTCAGTCCCAATTTTTGCTTTATTCCGGAGGGATGATTGCTATCTTTATGCCCTCTCTGGCGCAAATCTTATCCAGGGCCTCCTGCAGCTTATCTAAAGGGAATTCATGGGTTATGAGGAGGTCTGCCTTTATCTCTTTTTTTCTTATCACCTCAAGTGCCTGCCGCACATAATGGGGTGTGTGGTGAAAAATGGCCTTCAAGGTCAATTCGCTGTAATGAAGGAGGCCTGTATCCAGATTAATAGTTGAGCCTGGTGGACATCCGCCAAATAGATTGACAACTCCGCCGCGTCTCACCATCTTTATACTTTTTTCCCATACATCAGGTATTCCGGTAGCTTCAATCACAATATCCGCGCCGCGGCCATCAGGGGTAAGGCCCCGCACTGCGAAAACTATATCTTTTACACTCCTTACATCTACTACTGCCTCTGCCCCCATTTTTTTAGCTACATCTAATCTATTGGCACAACAGTCAGTGGAGATAACCCTTGCGCCTTTTAGTTTGAGAATACCTGCATACATAAGACCGATAGGACCGGCACCGTTGACAACCACAGTATCTCCGTTAGATACCTCTGATTCCTCTACCCCATGAATAACACATGCAAGCGGCTCGACAAGACAGGCCTGTTTAAAGGATATTTCTTCTGGAATTTCAAGGAGGTTCTGTTCTACAATTCTTTGAGGTATAAGGATGTACTGGGCATAGGCGCCGTTTATAAAGAGTAAATCCTCGCACATACTCTCTCTGCCAAGACAACAGTAAAAACATTTCCCGCACGGAGCGGAATTGGCTGCCACCACCCTCATCCCTTTGTGAAACCCCACTACACCTTCTCCGATTTCACTAATTATACCGGAAAATTCATGACCAAATGTAGCCGGAGGGACAATCATGCGGGGATGGCCCCCGCGTTTATAGACCTTGGCGTCAGTGCCGCAGGTAAGGGCAGCCTTTATCTTGACCAGGACCTCACCCGGTCTCGTTTCCCCCGTGGAGATCTGTTCTAGGCGAACATCTCCCGGACCATATAAAACAGCTGCTAACAAAAACCTATTCTTTTTTCTCTGCTTTTTTCTCTGCTGCTTCCTCTGTCTTTGCAGCCAGCTTATCTTTAATAGAGCTTATACCCACACCGATACTGGCTAATCCGCCGAGGATAAGTATGGCAGGAATGGTTCCCTTGAGCACAATCCAAAAAGAAGCATACAACCTGGACATTCCTATAACACCGAGAATAAGAGCTACTATTCCACCGATTAAAACTCCCATTTAATTCACCTCCTTTTAATGAGAGCACACTTTATGTTTCATAAAGTGTGTGCTCGAATTAATCCCGAAGTCGCGTTGAGTAAAAAATCGAAGAAATTTTACTCAACATCTTCTGCGACAAGGGATACTCCATTACTACTTTCTTGCTTTCTTACTTACTCTTTTACATTCCGCCCATTCCACCCATACCGCCCATTCCGCCCATTCCTCCGCCACCAGGTGGCATTGAAGGCATTTTGTCTTCTTTTTCCGGGATGTCTGTAACCAATGCCTCGGTAGTGAGAAGTAATGACGCAATGCTTGATGCGTTCTGAAGAGCAATACGCGTTACCTTTGTCGGATCAATAATACCGGCCTTAACCAGGTCTTCATACTTACCGGTCTGGGCATTAAAACCGATATTGCCCTTTTCAGAAAGTACCCTCTGCACCACTACAGAGCCTTCCATCCCTGCATTATTAGCAATCTGTCTGGTCGGTTCTTGAAAGACACGTTTCACAATATTCGCCCCGCTCTCTTCATCTCCGGAGAGTTTGAGTTTCTCAAGTTCGGGAATAACGCGAAGCAATGCCACCCCTCCTCCGGGGACAATGCCCTCTTCTACAGCAGCGCGTGTCGCATGAAGAGCATCTTCCACCCTTGCCTTCTTTTCTTTCATCTCTGTCTCGGTAGCAGCGCCTACGTTGATTACAGCAACACCTCCGGCAAGTTTAGCCAATCTCTCTTCTAATTTCTCACGGTCATAGTCTGAGGTTGTATCTTCAATCTGCTTTTTGATCTGGCTGATCCTTCCGTTGATAGCTTTGCTATCCCCGGCACCTTCTACAATAGTGGTATTCTCTTTATCGATCCTCACCTTCTTGGCGTGTCCCAGCATATCAAGTTTCACACTTTCAAGTTTCTGGCCTAACTCCTCAGCTATCACCTTCCCGCCGGTTAAAACGGCTATATCGTCAAGCATAGCCTTACGCCTATCGCCGAAACCAGGGGCCTTGACAGCTACACAGTTTAATGTCCCGCGGATCTTATTGACCACTAAGGTCGCTAAAGCCTCCCCATCGACCTCTTCGCATAGAATGAGGAAACTCCTGCCCTGCTTGGCTATCTGCTCCAGGATCGGAAGCAGGTCTTTGGCGCTGGATATCTTCTTATCATAAAGAAGGATGTAAGGATTCTCCAGTACTGCCTCCATTGCCTCAGGATCAGTGACAAAATACGGGGAGAGATAACCCTGGTCAAACTGCATTCCCTCTACGAGATCTAAAGTAGTCTCTATCCCTTTCGCCTCTTCTGCTGTAATTGTCCCGTCCTTACCTACCTTTTCCATGGCCTCGGCAATAGTATCGCCTATAGTAGAATCATTATTAGCAGCAATAGTAGCTACCTGCGCAATCTCTTTCTTATCCTTGATTGGTGTGCTGATAGTTTTAAGAGACTCTACTGCCTTTCGTACTGCCTTTTCGATTCCACGCTTTATAGACATGGGATTTGCCCCGGCTGTCACATTCTTGAGGCCTTCGCGATATATAGCCTGCGCCAGAATTGTAGCGGTAGTAGTCCCGTCGCCGGCTACATCACTTGTCTTGGAAGCCACCTCTTTAACCATCTGCGCCCCCATATTCTCATATGGGTTTTCCAGGTCTATCTCTTTGGCCACAGTTACGCCGTCCTTGGTAATGGTGGGTGAACCGAATTTTTTATCTAAAACAACATTACGGCCTTTTGGGCCAAGGGTAACCTTGACAGCATTGGCCAACTTATCAATTCCGGTCTGAATAAAACGCCTTGCCTCTTCATTATAACTTAATTGCTTTGCCAAAATAATCCTCCTTTTTTTACTTAATAATCGCTAAAACATCTTCTTCCTTCATAATGAGATAATCTTCATCGTCGAGCTTTACCTCTGTGCCCGCATAAGAAGAAAAAAGTATGTGATCCCCTGTCTTTACACTGAGCGGCTGAACCTTGCCGTCTTCCAATACCTTACCCGGACCAACAGCCTCTATCTTACCTTCTTTTGGTTTTTCTTTCGCGGTATCCGGTAATATGATACCTCCCTTGCTTTTCTCTTCAGCATCGAGCTGCTTAACAAGCAGCCTGTCTCCCAATGGTTTTATCTTCATCCCGTCCGACCTCCTTTCATTGTAATCTTTAGGATAGCAAAAAAATATCTTTTGTCAAGGAATTTTTTTCAATATCTTCAACAGGGCCTATCGTAGCAAGGCAAAGATTTTCATTCACAAAAAGTTCATTGGCTATCCTCTTTATATCGCTGCTCTTTACAGCGTCTATCTTTGCTATAACCTCTTCGGGTGTGGGGATCCTGGCGAGTGTAAGCTCATGCTCTCCCAGCCATTGCATATAAGAAGATGTCGACTCAAGACTAAGTAATAATTGCCCGCGGCAATAGTCTTTGGCCTGGACGAGTTCTAAATCAGATACATCTTCCTGTTTTATTCTCTCAAATTCTTTTAAAATAAGCTTGACTGTTTCGCTTAATTTATCCAGGGCTATCCCCGCAGATACAACAAAAGAACCTGTATCAGCCAGCAGATGGACTGTTGACCTTATCTCATAGGCCAGACCTCTCTTCTCTCTTATCTCTTCAAAAAGCCTTGAAGTCATATTCCCTCCGAGGATTGTATCAAGAAGGATAAGGGGGTATCTATCAGGGTGCGAACGGTGGTATCCCCTGCCGCCCATGCAGAGGTGGATCTGCTCTGTCTTTTTATGAAACAAATTAACCCGCGGCTCTTTTTGTTCGATGCGGACGCCGGCAAAAATGTTTTTCTCTCTTTTCGGGAGTTCCTTAAACGGGGCAGCAGCCTTTAAGGCATCTTCTATAGACATCGCGCCGGATATAGCTATGGTAATATTCTCGGCGCTGTAAAATTTCCGCATATATTGGCGCAGAATCTTTTGATTAAAACTCCGGACAACCTCTCTCGTGCCGACAATAAGCTGTCCTAAGGGCTGATCAGGCCAGAGGAGCTTATCAAATAAAATATGGACATAGTGCATGGGCAGATCCAGGTACATACTGATCTCTTCTACAATTACTCTCTTCTCCTTCTCGATTTCCTCCGTGGCTAAAAGCGGGGCCCTGGTCATGTCGCAGAGGACATCTATAGCTTCCGGAAGATGCCTTGGAATAACCTTGGCCCAGTAGCATGTCATCTCTTCCCCGGTAAAGGCATTGAGTACCCCGCCCTTGCTTTCAATCGCCTCTTTAATCTGGCGGCATGTCCGGCGCTCTGTCCCCTTAAAAAGGAGGTGTTCCAGGAAATGGGATATGCCGGTATTCATTTCTGACTCATAACGGCTCCCTGTCCCTATCCACACCCCTACTGTTGCCGACGACATATGAGGCATAGGATAAAGCACAACCCTCACACCGTTATCAAATACTTCTTTATGATACATTAGTATTTTCCTTTTTTTGTCCTTTTTTTCATCCTGTTACTATATTAATCAGCCTATTCGGAACAACAATTACTTTTTTAATATTTTTTCCGTCTGTTATCTCTTTAATCCTCGGCTGGGACAGCGCTATAGTTTTTATCTCTTCACGAGAACTGGATAAAGGCACCGTAACCCTGGCACGTAGCTTCCCATTTACCTGGATTACCAGAAGAAAATCCTCTTTTTCCAGGGCATTCATATCCACCTCAGGCCACTTCTCTTTCGCCAACTCACCTTTCTCACCTAATGTAGACCAGAGTTCTTCGGCTAAATGCGGAGCAAAAGGCGAGAGGAGATGAACCATTGTCTTAAGTGCCTCGCCTAAAACAATTTTATCCTCCTCATCTTTTATTCTAAACTCATTAATGGCATTCGTCAGCTCCATAAGTGCTGCTATGGCTGTATTAAAATGGAACCTGTCTTCGATATCATTCGTAACCCTTTGAATTATCCTGTGGGTAATTCTTCTTAAATTAGCCGCCTTCGGCATACAACACCAATCAATTGGTGTTGTATTCTCACTGGAAATATCCAATTTTTCTTTTTTAAATATTGCTATTTTTTTCTTCTCTTCAAATATATTCCAGATACGATTTATAAAGCGCCTCGCCCCCTCTATCCCTCTCTCACTCCACTCTAAATCTACTTCGGGCGGAGCAGCGAATAGAATAAAAAGCCTCAATGCATCAACGCCAAATTTTTCAATCATACCGTCAGGATCAACAATATTGCCTTTTGATTTACTCATCTTTGCACCGTCTTTGATGACCATACCCTGGGTAAGGAGACGGCTGAAAGGTTCGTTGACATCAAGGAGTTTCAGGTCTTTTAGAACCTTTGTAAAAAATCTGGCATAAAGCAGATGCAGGATAGCGTGCTCAATGCCGCCTATATACTGATCAACAGGCAGCCAGTATTTTGCAGCTTTTTTATCAAAAGGAACATTTGTTGAATGAGGACTGGTGTAGCGGGCAAAATACCATGAAGAATCTACAAATGTATCCATGGTATCTGTCTCACGCTGCGCCTCTTCTCCGCACTCAGGGCAATCCACCCGGACAAAGGATTCAATACCTGACAGGGGAGATTTTCCCATACCTGTTATCTTTACTCCTTTTTCCGGAAGTAGAACAGGCAGGTCTTTATCCGGCACCGGAACAGGACCGCATTTGGAGCAATGTATTATAGGAATCGGAACTCCCCAGTAACGCTGCCTTGAGAGGAGCCAGTCACGGAGTCGATAATTCACCCTGCCTTTTCCCATCCCCTCTTTCTCCATCCACTCAATAATTAGAGGGATTGCCTCTCTATTATTCTTTCCGTTGAATTTGCCGGAATTAGTCATTACCCCATCTTCTACATACGCCTCACTCATCTCTTCCGCAATCAATGACTTTCCCTCCGGCGTTATCACCACTTCGAGGGGGAGGTTATATTTTTTGGCAAATTCAAAATCCCTCTGGTCGTGAGTCGGCACAGCCATAATAGCGCCTGTGCCGTAGTCCATAACCACATAATTGGCTATCCAGATAGGGATCTCTTTATTATTTACCGGGTTTATCGCTGTAAAACCGCTCTCGACACCTTTTTTTTCTATAACATCATCCGGCGTTCGGAAACTTTCTTTCTTAAATTCTTCTATAAATTTTTTTACTTTCTCTTTCTCAGGAGATTCGGTCATGGCCTTTTTAACCATCTCATGCCCCGGAGCTAATACTAAATATGTTGCCCCGAAGATTGTGTCCGGCCTTGTAGTAAATACAGGAAACGGCTCATTGTTTTTTAGATGAAAATTTATCTCAACCCCTTCGCTCCTGCCGATCCAGTTCTTCTGCATGACAAGGACCTTCTCCGGCCAGCTATTCTCAATTTCCGAGCAATCGAGCAGTCTTTCAGCGTAGTCAGTGATTTTAAAAAACCACTGTTTAAGCCTCTTCTCTTTTACCACATCGGCGCACCGCCAGCACTTCCCTTTCTCTACCTGTTCATTGGCAAGAACAGTCTGACACTTCTCGCACCAGTTCACCGGCGCCTCTTTCTGAAATACTAAACCCTTTTCAAACATTCGCAGGAAAAACCACTGGCCCCACTTATAATAATCCGGCTTAGATGTATTTACCTCTCTTTTCCAGTCATAACTAAAACCGAGTCTCTTCAACTGCTTTCTCATAGTCTCAATGCAGCTATCTGTCCATTCAGCAGGATGAGTCTTGTTGAGAATAGCCGCATTCTCAGCAGGCAGGCCAAAGGCATCCCAGCCCATGGGATGGAGGACATTGAAACCGCGCCTCTGTTTATAGCGCGCTATTACATCTCCGATTGTATAGTTGCGCACGTGCCCCATATGGATCTTACCGGACGGATAGGGGAACATGACGAGGACATAGTATTTTGGGTTTGACTCCATCTCTGTAGCAAGAGAAAAATTTTTCTCCCAGTATCCCTGCCATTTCTCTTCTATGGCCTTAAATTTATACTCACTCATTTTTGTTTGTTTCTTGACCTTATTATCTATCTCTGATATATTATATTTTCGTGGGGCAGTAGCTCAACTGGGAGAGCGCAACGCTGGCAGCGTTGAGGTTTGCGGGTTCGATCCCCGCCTGCTCCACCATAATTTTCTACCGCTTACTTAACCCTTTTACTTTCACCTCACAAGATTTCTTGTCTGCCTCAATCCCCTTTATCTCTTTTATAACACTAAGCACTTTTGAATCCTTAATAGCGGATATCTTTTTAGATTGCAGGAGTTTCTCGCCGAGTTCTTTCAGTTTCCATTCTCTCTTTTGATTTAAAACTAATATCCTCCCTTTCAATTTTCCGATCTGAGAGACCCGCGCAATCTCCCTGCCTCCGCGTTGAGCCAGCTCTCCTGCCTCACGACCGAATTTTTTTAGCTCAGTGAGAAGAACCTCCGCCTCATCTTTGACAGAACCTCTAACCGATTTCTTTTCTTTTCCCTTTTCCTTTGCCATAACTTTCCACTCCTTTCAATGACGACACAAGTTATGCGACATAACTTGTATGTCGGAATTGATCCCGAAGTCGCAACATCTTCTGCGACAAGGGACATACACCACTTACACCTTCTACTTTACCTTGACTTCACCTCCGACTCATTATATCATAACATTGCGCTGCCGGGGTGGCGAAATTGGTAGACGCACGGGACTCAAAATCCCGCGGGCCCTTAAAGTCCATGTCGGTTCGACTCCGACCTCCGGCACCACTCTATCAGGCATGAACTCCCCTATTATCACAATGGTTCGGTGGATGATTGTCTTAAGAGAATTTATTTTTCTGGTGGTCGATGTAGTCTGTATCTTCCTTCGGAAAGAACAACAAGAAGGCCAGGGGTCTTTGAAAACTGTTCATTAAGTTCAGTAAGTATTGCTATAAGATCCTTTACTATCCTATCTATATTAATGAAATGATAACGCAGTAAGAGAATTCTTCCTTTACCTGCCAGAGGACCCATCTCCAATACACCACCAAAGTCTTTATCTGCTGTAAGCAAAATTCGGTTCTGACAATTTGCGGCTTCAAGAACTACTTCATCTTCAGCACCAATCAGTCCAATATTTGGCACTGTAGTAACATCATGTCCAACTTTCCTTAGCTCTCTTACTATGTCTATATGGACATTTTCATCAGCCAAGATACTGCTCACATCTTCATCTCCACAGGATGAACTTCTTCTCCCTGCATTTCTCTCGCGACATAATCAAAAGCGGCTAGAACCCCTTCTCGAGTCAAATGTGGATGACCACGTAGTATATCATCTACTGTCATACCCGAAGCAATACATTGAAGTATATAGGCTACAGATATACGGGTTCCTTTAATAACAGGTTTGCCGGACAATACCTTTACATTGCATTCGATCAGTTCTTTATTATTTGCCATAATTCACCTCCATTTGAATTAATTTAATCTTAATATAGTTAAGTATAACATTGAATTTTCCATCCGTCAATTTAATTTACTATTATCCGACCTCCGGCACCATACTACCCGACATGAACTCCCTTAGCCTTCTTGTTTTATTTATTACTTCTTCACCCCTTCCCCAGTCATAGGTACAAATCTAACTGGAATAATACTGCTAGTTTTTATCTGGGCATTTACTTTCTCCAGTAACTTTAACTCCTGCCAAAAAGTCCCCACCGGAATAACCATCCTCCCTCCTTCAGCTAATTGATCAAGCAGAGGTTGAGGAATGTAAGGAGGGGCGCAGGTTACAATAATAGCATCAAAAGGAGCATACTCATCCCAGCCGAGATAGCCATCACCACAT
>JADHWT010000013.1 GCA_016783345.1 Candidatus Omnitrophota bacterium
ATACATTTTACGCCAGGATTTTTATTAAAAAAAATGACGACAATGGAATTGAGATAGATGCAAGGCCCAGTGATTCTATTGCCTTAGCTGTGCGGGCCAAGGTTCCTATATATGTAAATGAAGAGGTATTAAAACAGGCTGCGGCTATTTAAATATGGTAAATATATCTATTAAGGCTCTCTTAGAAGCGGGTGTACACTTTGGACATCAGTCCAGAAAGTGGAATCCCAAGATGAAGCAATTTATCTACGGAGAGAGGAGCGGCCTTTATATTATTGACCTCCAGATTACTATGGAAATCCTGAAGCGTGTCTGTCAGGTAGTTTCTGATATTACAGCTGAAGGAGATGCAGTCCTTATGGTCGGAACAAAAAAGCAGGCGCAGGATATTGTTGTCGAAGAGGCTGAGCGCGGCGGTATGCTTTATATCAATCAGCGATGGGTCGGAGGATTACTTACTAATTTCCCCGCAATCAAGAAAGCGATTGACCGCTATAACACCCTTCTCAAAGTCGAAGAGAGCGGCGGAATGGATAGATTTTCAAAAAAACAGGCAGCAAAGCTACGCCGCGAAGAGGGAAAATTAGAGAAAAAATTTAAGGGGATAAAGGGGCTGGATAGGCTGCCGGGCGCGCTTTTTGTCGTTGATTCCGGCAGGGAAGCCATAGCTATTCGAGAGGCAAGAAAACTGGAGATCCCGGTAATAGGTCTGGTCGATACTAATAGTGACCCGGATTTTGTGGATTATTGTATCCCGGGTAATGACGATGCCATAAAGAGTATAAGACTTATTGTTTCTAAAATAGTTGACGCGGTATTGGAAGGAAAGGCGCGTTTGAATGAAAGGAAAAAGGAGAAAGCGGCAGAAGAGCATGTCGCAGTGAAGAAAGAAACAAAACCTATTACAGCCGAAGAGATTGAGGAGCAGCTATTAAGGGTGGCTGAGAAAGAGAAGAGGATGAAGCGCCCCATTGCCCGCAGAAGGGGACCAATGCGCAGATGAAAGAAAAAATAAAAGAACTCAGGGAGCGGACAGGAGTAGCTATCCTTGACTGTAGAAATGCCCTCGGAGAAACTAAAGGTGATATAGAAGAGGCCTGTGAAGTTTTGCGTAAGCGGGGTATAGCAAAAGCCCGCGCAAAGCTCGGTCGTGAGGCCAGGCAAGGTCTTATTGTTTCTTATGTCCATCCGGGTAATCGTGTTGGGGTTTTGATTGAGGTCAATTGTGAGACTGATTTTGTGGCGAGGACCGATGATTTCCAGAAATTGGCAAAGGATCTGGCTATGCAGGTAGCCGCGTCTGACCCACAGTATATTTCACCGGAGGATATCCCGCCTGAGGTAGTGGACAAAGAAAAGGAGATAGGCAAGGCGGGGGTCGGAAATAAGCCGGAAAAAATTTTAGAAAAGATATTACAGGGAAAACTTGAAAAATTTTATGAACAGGTCTGCCTCCTGCGACAGCCCTTTATCAAAGATGAAGACATAAGTGTAGATGACTATATCAAAACTGCCATTGCAAAGATGGGAGAAAATATTCGCGTAAAGAGATTTACCCGGTATATGCTCGGCGGGAAATAATGCCTAAACTAAAATATAAGCGCGTTGTCCTTAAGCTGAGCGGCGAGGCAATGAAAGGAAACGGAACTAATTCATTAAATCCCGTTTTCCTTAAATCCATTGCCGCGCAGATAAAAGAAGTGCAGACGATGGGGGTAGAATTAGCAATAGTAGTAGGCGCAGGAAATGTCTTTCGCGGCTTGGATACGTGCGCTAAAGGGATGGATCGTTCTACAGCCGATTATATAGGTATGCTTGGAACTGTTATGAACGCCCTGGCATTGCAGGACATACTGGAGCAGCAGGGGGCTTTTACACGAGTACTCTCTGCCATTGAGATGGAAAGAATAGCTGAGCCATATATCAGGAGGCGGGCGGTTAGACATTTGGAAAAGGGAAGGATAGTCATCTTTGCAGCCGGGACCGGAAATCCATTTTTCAGCACTGATACTGCCGCAGCGCTGCGGGCCAGTGAAATAGGCGCGGATGTTATTTTTAAGGCTACCAAGGTAAAAGGGGTATTCAGTGATGACCCGGCTAAGAATCCTAAGGCAAAATTCTATAAACACATTACCTATATGGATGCCATTAAGAAACGCTTAAGGATTATGGATGCTACAGCCCTGAGTCTCTGTATGGAAAATGAACTCCCTATCGTTGTGTTCAGCATTAAGAGAAAGGGCGATATCAAACGTCTTTGCCTGGGACAACGCATTGGAACGCTGGTGAATTGAGATGCCAAAAAAGATATTAGCCGATATGGAAAAGAAGATGGCAGAGACAATAAGTTTTGTCAAGAAGGAATTTGCTTCTATCCGTACCGGCCGGGCTAATCCAAATCTACTGGAGGGGATATTGGTTGATAGTTATGGCGCGCAGACACCGCTTCAGCAGATAGCAAGTATTTCCTGCCCGGAACCGCGGTATATGGTTATACAGGCATGGGATAAGAGTCTTTTAGGCGAGATACTGAAAGCTGTGCTTAAGGCCAATCTTGGACTTACCCCTGTGAATGATGGTAATGTAATTCGTATTTCTATACCTGCTTTAACTGAAGACAGGAGAAAGGAATTGGTCAAGCTCTGTAACCGTATTGCTGAGGAAGGCAAGGTCTCTATTCGCAATGCCCGTAGGGATGTGCGCGAAAAGATAAAGGTCAGAGAAAAGGATGGCGAATTGGGAGAGGATGATGCCTTTAAGGCGCAAGGCGATATGGATAAGAGATCGGAAAAATTTACAAAAGAGATCGACAGCCTCGTAGAAGCGAAAGAAAAAGAACTGCTTAAGGTATAACCCCCCTGTCATCGTAGAATCGGGACTGTCCCAAATTTTTTTATGAAAAACACATTAATCGTCCCCCAAAAATTGCCCCGGCATGTGGCTATAATTATGGATGGCAATGGCAGGTGGGCTAAAGCGCATAGGTTAGGCCGAATAGCCGGCCACCGGGCAGGGGTAAAATCAATCCGTATGGTAGTAAAGACCGCGAGAGAGGTAGGGGTCAAATTCCTTACCCTTTTTGCCTTCTCGACCGAAAATAAAAAACGGCCTAAAAGAGAAGTAGAGGCGCTTTTTGCTCTGCTCAAGCAGTTTTTGATAAAGGAGAGGAAGGAGCTGATTAAAAATAATGTCCGGTTAAAGGTTATCGGAGATATAGAGTGGTTTCCAGAGTCTGTTCAAAAAGAGATAAAAAAAACCGTAGATGCCACTGAACGTGGTAGCGCGGGGGTGCATATCGCCGGGGTGCATGGGCTTACTTTAATCCTGGCTCTAAATTATGGCGGGAGGCAGGATATTGTCCAGGCTTGCCAGCGTATCACGAAAGATATTCAACGCCTGGAAATTACTCCTTCAGAGATAGATGAAAAGGCATTTGCCAGTTATCTCTATACAAAAGATTTGCCTGATCCTGATCTCCTCATCCGAACCAGTAATGAATATCGTATCAGTAATTTTCTCCTGTGGCAGCTTTCTTATGCTGAGATCTGGATTACACCAGTTCTATGGCCTGATTTTAGTAAAAGCGTTTTTTTAGAGGCGCTTATTTCTTATCAGAATCGCAAGAGGCGTTTTGGGATGGTAAAGAATGCTTAGGACGCGATTATTGACTGCCCTCGTATCTCTACCCATTATCCTTTTTTTTGTATGGAAAGGAGGGATACTATTTGCCGCATTTATTATTATTATTATCCTTCTTTCCCTCTTTGAATTTTATACCCTCTTTAAAATAAACCTCTTTCGTACCCTTGGCATAATAGGTATTGTCTTCGGTGTTATCCTTGGATTAATTAGCCGCATGGAAAGTGAGGCAATCTATAACGCCTGTCTTACGATTACAATACTTATGGCTGTAAGCCTTCAGCTTATTGATAAAGAACCAAGGGAGGCGCTCTCCAGCGGGAGTCTTGCAATCTTCGGTTTAATCTATACATCCTGGCTCTTTAGCCATTTTATAATACTCAGGCAGTTACCGCGAGGCATAAGCTATGTCTTTTCAGTAATCGCGATTACCTGGATTGGAAATACTGCTGCATATGTTGTTGGGTCGAAATACGGCAAAAAGAAGCTGCTTCCCAGGATAACCCCTAATAAGACTGTAGAAGGCGCTGTGGCTGAGGTGATAGCAGCTACAGTTATAAGCATTTTATGCAGATGGGGCTTTAACAACGGTCTTTCAGTAAGGCACTCAATTCTTTTAGGACTTATAATAGGGGTATTCAGTATTATGGGGGACCTGACTGAGTCCATGATTAAACGCGCCGGCAGGGTAAAGGATATAAGCCGCCTTGTCCCCGGCCATGGCGGGATCCTGGATCGTATTGACAGTCTTTTATTTACTGCGCCGGCATATTATTATTATCTGACAATATTTGTATTGAAATGAAAAAACGAATTGCAATTTTAGGCTCAACCGGCTCTATTGGCCTCAACACCTTAAGTATTATTGACCATTTTCCGGATCAATTCGAAGTAGTAGGACTTACTGCCGGAAATAATATTGAGCTCTTGAGCCAACAGGTAAAAAAATACAGACCGCGCAAAATAGCTGTCTTTAATTCAGCTAAGGCAAAAAAGATAAAAAGTTTAATAGATTCATCCAGGACAAAGGTCCTTGACGGATTAAATGGCTTAAATGAGATAGCTGCAAGCCCTGATGTAGATCTGGTAGTAGCGGGCATGGCTGGCTCAGGCGGACTTATCCCGATACTTGAGGCAGTGAAGAAAGGGAAAGTCGTTGCCCTGGCAAACAAAGAGCCAATGGTCATGGCCGGAGACCTCGTTATGAATGAGGCCAGGCGCGCGCATGCTAAGATTATCCCGATAGATAGTGAGCATAATGCCATTTTTCAGTGCCTTGAGGGAAAAAAGAAAGAGGAGATAGGGTCAGTTGTCCTTACCTGTTCAGGCGGCCCGTTTTATTCCTGGCCTAAAAAAAAGCTCTCTACTGTTACAGTATCTCAGGCCCTTCAGCATCCGAGATGGAAGATGGGCAAGAAAGTAACTATTGACTCAGCCACACTTATGAATAAGGGGCTGGAGATAATCGAGGCGACATATCTATTCGGCGTTAGTCTCTCTCAGGTAAAGGTCGTTATTCATCCTGAGGCAATAGTGCACGGCATGGTCGAATTTATAGACGGTATATTCCTGGCCCTCCTGGGTCAGCCGGATATGCGGCTGCCTATCCAGCACGCCCTCTATTATCCTGAACGAAAGAATAATACATTGCCGAGGCTGGACCTTGGGAATGTTAGTAAACTTCATTTCTTTACTCCCGATGAGAAAAAATTTCCATGCCTCAGTCTCGCCAAACAGGCCAGGGAGGCGGGCGGGACAATGACAACAGTTTTAAACGGGGCTAATGAAATAGCTGTGGAGGCATTTCTTAAAAAAGATATTAAATTTTTAGAGATACCGCTGGTTATAAAAGAGGTTATGCATAGACATAAAGTTATCCAGAAGCCTGCGTTAAAAGAGATTTTAGCCGAGGATAAATGGGCTAAGCAACAAGCACAAAAAATAATTAAAAAATGTCATGATTAATATTCTTTCAGCCGTCTTTGTAATCGGCGTCCTGGTCTTTGTCCATGAATTAGGACACTTTCTTGTAGCGAAGCTGAGAAATGTCCGGGTAGAGAAATTTTCTTTAGGCTTCGGCCCGGAGATTATTGGACGCAAAATCGGCGACACCAGATATATCCTTTCATTAATACCATTGGGCGGATACGTAAAAATGGCCGGTGAAAACTTTGAGGATGAACGGAAAGGGGAGCCTTACGAATATCTAAGTAAAAGCGTAAAGGAACGGCTGGGTATTGTAGCCAGCGGGCCATTGATGAATCTCTTGCTTTGCGTTGTTATCTTAGCTGCCATCTTTACCATCGGAGTTCCATATATCTCCGGCCGTGTTGGGACAGTTTTAGAGGACTCCCCGGCTGAGCAAGCAGGGTTAGAAAGCGGAGACAAAATTTTAGAGATCGACGGCGCATTAATAGATGACTGGATATCTCTTACAAAGATAATTCACAAGAGTCCTGATAAATTACTCTTGCTAAAGGTAGGGCGGGGCGACAGAGAGCTTGAGATAGAAGTTACGCCGGGACTTGATGAAACTAATAAGATTGGACTTATCGGTATTACCCCTTACGATTATGGCGAAGAGGTTAAGGACTTTCCCAAGAAGAGATATCCGGTTTTTATTTCTCTTGGAATGGCCTTTACCCGCACATTTTATTTAGTCAAGATAATGTATGTGGGGCTATGGAAGCTTGTAACCGGCCAGGTTTCTGTAAAGGCTTTAGGAGGCCCGATACTCATTGCCCAGTTAGCCGGTCAGGAAGCGCGGATGGGCATGACAAATCTTTTTATGTTCATCGCAATTATAAGCGTGAATTTAGCAGTTATAAATTTTTTACCTATCCCGGTCCTGGATGGTGGCCATATCTTGTTTTTGCTTATAGAAGGGGTAAGTGGCAGGCCTGTGAGTAAGAAAAAACAGGAGATAGCCCAGCAGATTGGGATAGCTGTTCTCATTGCCCTTATGATGTTCGTAACCTACAATGACATACTCCGTTTCTTCCAAAAATAAAAGACGAAAGACTACAGTTGTTAGTGTCGGCGATGTCAAAATCGGCGGGACAAATCCCATCGTTGTCCAGGCAATGGCCAAGACCGGCGTAAAAGATATCCGCGCGCTAATAAGAGAAATAAAGGACCTGGTAAAGGCAGGCGCGCGTATAGTGAGACTCGCTATACCCGATGAAAAAAGCGCCCGGGCTATAAAGGAAATTAAAAGAAAGGCGACAGTCCCCTTAATAGCAGACATACATTTTAATGCTAAACTTGCAGAGCGCGCTATAGAGAACGGGATAGACGGTATCCGTTTAAATCCCGGAAATATGCGAAAGCATCAAGACTGGGAGAGACTTGCGGAGATTTGTAGAGAGAGAAATATTCCTATCCGGGTAGGGGTAAATTCCGGTTCAGTCTCTAAAGAATATTTAAAAAAATATCCCTTGCCTCAGGCCATGGTAGAGAACGCCTTACATTATATTAAAGTATTAGAAAAAAAATCTTTTACTCAGATTAAGATCTCCCTGAAGGCATCCTCTATAGCTGATACAGTTGAGGCCTATCGCCTTATGGCTAAAGCCACCTCTTATCCATTTCATCTGGGTATTACAGCATCCGGCCCATACTTTCCCGGCACTATAAAATCAAGTATCGGTCTCGGGATACTACTTTATGAAGGTCTTGGAGATACTATAAGGGTATCTCTCACAACACCTTCTGTATTGGAAGTAGATACTGCCTATGAAGTATTATCCTATCTGGGTCTTAATAACAATAGACCTGAGATAATATCGTGTCCGACCTGCGGCCGCTGTGAGATTAATTTAATAAGGGTTGTGGCTGAGGTAGAAAAAAGGATTAAAAAAATGGGGACTGTCCCTTTAGGGACTGTCCCTAATTTTTTTAAGATAGCTATTATGGGCTGTCCGGTAAACGGTCCTGGTGAGGCAAAGGAGGCAGATATAGGCCTTGCCTGCGGCAAGAAAAAGGCAGTCCTCTTTAAACACGGAAAGGTCATAAAAACCGTAAGCCATGACAAAATGGTAGATGCATTGTTTAAGGGAATACAATGCTTTTAGCTGTCGATATTGGTAATTCCAATACGGTTTTTGGAATATTTAAGGGAAAGAAAATAGTTTCTCAGTTCCAAGTTGCAACTCCATGCATAGGCAAATGTAATCTTAAAAGAAAAATAAAAATAAAGAATATAGACGGGATAGTTGTCTCCTCTGTTGTCCCGGAATACACTCAAAAATTAGCCCGCAGACTTAAACAGATTTTTAAACTAAAGCCTATGCTTGTCAGCCCTCATCTTAACCTCGGCATCCGCCTGGGATATAAAAATCCAAATCATATCGGGCCTGACCGCTTAGCAAATGCTGTGGCAGCATATAAACTATATGGGGGGCCGGTTATTATCGTTGATTACGGCACAGCTATAACCATCTGCCTTGTTACAAAATCCGGATATTATAAAGGAGGGATCATCCTTCCCGGCATTGAAATGACTGCATGCGCGCTGACTCAAAAGACCGCACTTCTTCCTCATGTAAAGTCCTTAAAAAAGCCAGGGCAGTTGATTGGTCAGGACACAAAGGAGAGTATTATCTCCGGTTTAGTATACGGATTAAATGAGATGGTAGACGGATTGATAGGGAAGATAAAGAAAGAAATTAAGGGCAGGCCTAAAGTAATCTCAACAGGTGGGGCAGCTAAATTTTTCTTTCCATATTCAAAAAAAATTGATAAGATAGATAGAGACCTTACACTGAAAGGTCTTCACCTTATATATGAGATGAACAGAAAGAAGTAAAAATGCGTTGGAATGATATTATAATCCCTACTCTAAAAGAAGACCCGCACGAGGCTGAGTCTGTAAGCCATAGACTTTTAATAAGGGCTGGATTTATCCGCATGGTTTCGTCAGGTCTCTATAGTTTTCTCCCTCTCGGAGTAAGGGTCTTGAGTAAAATAGAGGATATTATCCGTCAAGAGATGAATCGCGCAGGGGCTCAGGAAGTTTTGCTTCCGGCAATGCAGCCGGGAGAGCTATGGAAGAAGAGCGGCCGCTGGCATGAGATGGGGCCGGAGCTTATACGTTTTAAGACAAGGACAGATAAAGATATCGTGCTTGGCCCGACACATGAAGAGGTTATCACGACCATTGCCGCAAATTTAATCAGCTCATATAAAGACCTGCCGATAAACCTGTATCAGATTCAGACAAAATTTAGAGATGAGGCGAGACCGCGCTTTGGGCTTATCCGCGCCAAAGAATTTATCATGAAGGATGCCTATAGTTTTGATATAGATGAAGAAGGCCTGGCTAAAAACTACAAGGCGATGAACGAAGCGTATGTGCGTATCTTCAGGCGCTTAGGCATAACCATCGAGATAGTTGAGGCAGAGACAGGATTTATGGGCGGGAAATTTTCTCAGGAGTTTATTGCGCCATCTAAGAGCGGCGAGGATGTTATTGTTGGCTGCGACACATGTTCTTACAGGGCCAGCCGCGAAAAGGCAGAGATTAGGTTCTGCAGCGCTAAAAAAGAAAAACCTTTGCCCATTGAAGAGGCCCATACCCCGGACATAACCACGATAGATAAGTTAGAAAAATTTTTAGGCATAAGTCAAAAGAAGATGATAAAGACCCTTATCTATGAGGCGGATGGAAAAGCGATAGCTGTCCTTATCAGCGGAGACCGGGAGGTCAATGAGGCAAAACTTCAGCGGATTTTGAGAAAAAATGGGGACTGTCCCCATGTGGACTGTCCCAAATTTTTTCTGGCAGAAGAAGCCCTGATTAAAAAAACAACAGGGGGGGTGATAGGATTTTCAGGACCTGTGGGACTTAAGGGTATCAGGATACTGGCTGATTTAAGTATCGAAAATATCCAGAACGGGGTGACAGGCGCCAATAAAAAAGATTACCATTTTAAAAATGTAAACCCGGGCAGAGATTTTGAAGTCAATGAATTTTTAGACCTGGGCTATGCCGAGGAGGGAGACGGGTGCCCGAAGTGTAAAGGGAAATTTATTTTTAAGCGCGGCATGGAACTCGGACATATCTTTAAATTAGGCACGAGATATTCAGAGTCCCTTGGAGCAAAATTTTTAGATAAAAAAAGCGCGGCAAGGCTTGCGATTATGGGTTGTTACGGCATCGGTGTTACGAGGGCAATGGCGAGCATTGTAGAGCAGAATCATGATGAGGATGGGATTATCTGGCCGGGAGAGACAGCTCCGTTTGATATTCTTATTTTAGCGCTTGATGCGGCTAATAAGAAAGTGGCAGAGACAGCGGATGCGCTTTACAATAGCTTAAAGGAAAAAGGATTTAGTGTCCTTTTAGATGATAGACCTATTAGACCCGGCATAAAATTTAAAGATGCAGACCTTATCGGGGTCCCTCTCAGGATTAACATAGGCCAGAGGTCTATAGAAAAAGGAAAGATTGAGCTGCGTCTCCGGCGTGATAAAAAAACAATGCTTTTTTCGCAGGAAGAACTTTTTAAATATCTACAAGCTTAATTCCGCAAAAAATCGTGCAGTCATGAAAATAGTTAAAGATAAAACATCAATTAACGAATTAAAACAAATGGCAGAAAAAATGTTCGGCGACATGGTAAAAGCAGTTGTGGACATTAATAAAGAGATAATGGTTGTAGATGGAGAATTACATGCGGATGAGGAAGCTATTTTGTTAGAAAACGGTTCGCGGCAGAAAGATCTCTGGGGCATTAATATCTATCCTGATATGCTAGGATCAGATTTTATAGAATTTGATTCAATGATAAATTTGCGTCCTTCACAAAATAATCGCAGCCGGGGCATTAATAATCCTGATATTCGCAATAAAATTCTTAACATAATAAATAAGATCGTAGAAAAATGAATTATCAGCATAAGCAATTAGCGTCAGGGCGATGGGAAAATTTTTCTTTTTTCGAACAGATGTCTAATATAGGCAGTGAAGTCGAACGAGCTATTAAATGGAAAAGCAAAAATGATACGAATCACTTTATGTCCGCGTTTGAACGTGCGCTTGAGTTATTTGAGCTAACCGTAGCGGACAAAAAAAATAAAAGACGTCTAAAAGAAATTCTTAGAGTGCGTGAAGCGCTGGTTGATTATTTTTTATATGATGATACATACAATACGAACGCTAATCAATGGAAGAAATATTTTTTTTATTTTAATTTTGCATGCAGAGTGAAGTAATCCTCCGCTCGTGTCTTGCCCTTGGAGGGCTGGGGGTAGTATTCGGTATTTTTCTGGGACTTGCCGCTAAGAGATTTGCCGTCAAGGTAGACCCGCGCATAGAGAAGATTTCAGGGCTTCTTCCCGGAGCAAATTGCGGTGCGTGCGGTCAGGCTGGCTGCCAGGCCTTTGCAGAACTTATAAATAGTAGCAAAGGTTCCGTAGATAGTTGCGTAGCTATTGAGGAAAAAGCGGCTTATGAGATAGCAGCTATTTTAGGTGTAGAAACCGCTAAAAAGGTAGCGAAGGTTGCAGCGGTCCATTGCCGCGGAGGTAAAAAGGAAGCTAAGATAAAGTTTGAGTACAATGGGCTCCATGATTGCCGCGCATCCATCCTCATTGGCAACAGCCCAAAGGCGTGTGACTATGGCTGTATTGGATTTGGGGATTGTGTGAGGGAATGTCCTTTTGGCGCTATTTCTATAGATAAGAATGACCTGCCTGTTATTGATATAAACACCTGTACCGGATGCGGAAAATGTGTAAATGCCTGCCCGCGTAAAATGATCAGTCTTGTCCCGAAAGAGACCTCAATCTATCTCGGGTGCTCTTCACAGGACAGGGGGAAGGCAGTTAAAGAGGTCTGCACAGTAGGCTGCATCGGGTGTACGATATGTGCTAAGCCTGCGATTACTCCGTCAGGGGTAATCCAGATGAATGGTAGTCTCCCTTCGATAGATTATGAGAAGGGAGAGGATATAAGCGCTGCACAGGCAAAATGTCCTACGCACTCCTACGTCACCAGGGCTATTTAGTTTTTTTAAATAATTTTTTTATCAATATCAGCTCGCCTACCTCGTTTTTCTCAAAGTGCCAGTGCCCTATAAATTGCCAGAGATAGCCTGCGAAGAAGTTGACAAGTCCTATTTTCCATCTCCCGCAAATTAGCTGATATATTCCGAAGAAAACCTGGGGAACACCGATGAGGTGCAATATCCGGTCTACAGGATTTCTATGCCTGGATATATAATCCTTTACGAACCATGTAATTTTATGTGTCATTACTGTTTTTATATACATTTTTAGTGATAATGTCAAGGATTTTCATTGCGAAGTTATAGCTAATGTGATATGATTTTTAATTATGGCCTCGACTAAAATATCTATCTTTGCCTCACTTATGTGCGCGGACCAGCTCCGATTGGGTGAAGAGATAAAGAAATTAGAGGAGGCAGGGATAGATGGATTCCACATGGACATTATGGACGGCATGTTTGTCCCGAATCTTACACTTGGTTTTCCTGCGCTCCGGGATTTGCGAGGCGCAACGTCTCTCCCTTTAGATGTCCATCTAATGATTAAAGAGCCGGAGAGGTTTGTCAGGAGGTTTGTTGATGGGGGAGCTGATATTATCTCTTTCCACTATGAAAGCACTAAGGCAATAGAGGAAACTCTGAAGATATTAGATAGTTCCAATGTGAAAAAAGCTATAGCTATAAAACCTGGGACAGAGATAGAAGAAATTTATCCGTATCTATCCGGACTTGATATGGTCCTGGTTATGAGTGTAGAACCGGGTTTTGCAGGAGGGAAATTTGTCCCTCAGAGTCCGGGGCGCATTGAAAAACTTGCCGGGCTAAGGGAAAAGGATAATCTTAAATTCAACATAGAGGTGGACGGGAATATTAATACGGATACTATTCCAGCGCTCTATAAAGCGGGCGCTCGGATATTTGTCGGGGGGTCTACAGGGCCTTTTAAAGGGGGAGATTATTCTAAAGAAATTTTGGATTTACGTAAGGCTTGTAAATAAGTATGAAGGCAGCAGTTTTACATAAAGTCGGAAATTTACGATATGAAGATTTTCCTGTGCCATACCACGGAAAGGGATGGGCATTGATAAAGGTAAAGGCAGTGGGCCTTTGCGGGTCTGATATTCCACGTATATTTGAGACAGGGACATATATCTTTCCTCTTATACCCGGTCATGAATTTTCAGGTGAGATCGTGCGCGTAGGCCGAGCCATCCCCTGCCTCCGGCGAGGGGTAAAGGGGAATGCTAAACTAAGGGAGGGAGATAGAGTAACTGTCTTTCCGCTTATTCCCTGTAAGCGATGCAGATATTGCAAAATGGGTTTTTTTAGCCAATGCAAACAATATGACTATCTGGGCTCGCGCAGGCACGGAGCCATGGCTGAGTACGTGGAGGTGCCTAAACAAAATATTTTTTTACTTCCCAGGGGAGTAAGTTTTGCTGAGGCGGCTCTTACGGAACCGGCTGCTGTTGCCCTGCATGCGCTCTACAAGCTAAAGACCTTGAGGGGTAAGACTATGGCGTTATTTGGATGCGGGACAATCGGCCTTATCCTTGCGCAGCTCGCCAGAATCAAAGGTATTAAAAAGATATTTCTGATAGATATTGACGAGGCGAGGCTCAAGAAGGCAAGGGAAATAGGATTTCGACACACAATAAACTCTAAGAAGACGAACGTAGTAAATAGCATTTTAAAAATCACAGAGAGAGAAGGAGTGGAAATTGTTATCGAAGGGGCTGGCGTGAGCGCCACATATAACCAGGCCATAGCCATTACAGCTAAATTAGGCAAGATTATATTCCTCGGGAATCCTTTAGAGGATGTAGTATTAAAAAAAGATTTTGTTTCAAGGATACTTAGAGGAGAGATAACCATCCAGGGCACATGGAATTCAATGGCTTTATCTACAAGAAAAAATGAATGGAAAGAGGTCCTGGGTTATATGGCTAAGGGAAAGTTAAAGACCACGCTTTTAGCCAAGACATTTCCGCTTGAAGAGATAAATAAGGTTCTGGAGAGGGTGAGAGAGGGGGGAGAGCGCAGGAAACCAATTTTTTTACCTTGATTGTATAGGAGAGTATATAAAGTGGAATTAAGCTATCGGCCGAAGACCGATTTTGCATGAAGGCAGCAATATTAGAGGCATTAGAAAAATTAGTCGTTAAGGAGGTGGAGTTACCTCGTATAGGTAAAGACGAGGCGCTCTTAAAAGTAAAGGCCTGCGCAGTCTGCGGGTCTGATATCCGTATCTTTCACCATGGCAACACCAGGGTCAAGCCTCCCACCATCATCGGGCATGAGATCAGCGGAGAGATTGTAGAGGCAGGAGATGAAGTCAAAAATTTTAAGAAGGGTGACAAAGTAGCTATCGGTGCAGATGTGCCGTGCGGGGAGTGTTTTTATTGTCAGAATGGGATGGGAAATAATTGTGCTATTAATTATGCGATCGGGTATCAATTCTCAGGAGGATTTAGTGAATATATGGTGCTTAATTCTTTAACCCTGCGTCATGGCCCGGTCCATCATCTGCCAAAGGGTTTGACATTTGCTGAAGGCGCCTTAGCTGAACCACTTGCATGCTGTCTGAATGCCCTGGAACTTTCACATTTCCGTTCAGGAGCAGATGTGGTTATCTTTGGCGCAGGCCCAATAGGGTGTATGCTTGTAGAGCTATCTAAGGCCCTGGGTGCGAAAAAGGTTATTGTGACCCAGCGCTCGGAGAAGAGACTTAAACTCGCTAAGAAATTTGGCGCTGACCTCGCTATCTCATCAAAAGACCCCGGGCTTATATCAAAGATATTAGAAGAGACCTCCGGAGGAGCTGACGTAGTCCTGACTGCATGTCCGTCTGTAGATGCCCAGGCACAGGCTATCCAGGTAGTTAAGAACAGGGGTTTTGTCAATCTATTTGGCGGACTGCCCAAGGATGCCCCCAAGCTATGTATTGAGAGCAATATCATCCACTACAAAGAGATCTTTGTCCATGGTTCTCATGGCAGTGTCCCCCGGCATCATAAGCGTGCCCTTGACCTTATTGCATCCGGAAAGGTAAAGATAAAAAATTATATAACCCATCGTTTTCCACTTGCTCATGTCAATGATGCCTTTGCCGCGGCAGAAAGCAAGGAAGGGTTAAAGGTAATAGTTGAAGACAGGACTAAATGAAAGGTAAGGTTGTGTCTTGTCTTGTATAAATAATTGTGGTAATATTAGAGCATGTCAAAGAACCGTCGTGTCGTAAGCGCTATGAGGCCTACAGGGTGTCTACATCTGGGGCATTACTATGGTGTGCTTTTAGACTGGCTGAAACTTCAGGAAGAATTTGATTGTTGGTTTTTTGTAGCCGACTGGCATGCCCTGACCGATAATTTAGATACCACAAATTTAGAGCATTACGTCGATGAGATGGTTATAGATTGGCTGGCCAGTGGTGTAGATCCCGATAAAGCTGTTATCTTTGTCCAGTCCGCTGTCCCTTCTCACGCAGAGTTACATCTCCTCCTCTCTATGGTTACGCCATTAGCATGGGCAGAGAGGTGTCCTACCTTTAAGGACAAGGTTAACAACATTAAAAAAGAGAATATAAGCTATGGACTTTTAGGATATCCTGTGCTTCAGACGTCAGATATTGTCCTTTATAAAGGCACTGATGTCCCTGTCGGAGAAGACCAGCTTCCTCACCTTGAGATATCCCGGGAGGTAGTGCGCCGTTTTAATTTTCTTTTTGCCCCTGTTTTTCCCGAGCCAAAACCTATTCTTTCATCTATACCCAGATTACTCGGTCTGGACGGGAGAAAGATGAGTAAGTCGTATGATAATTGTATATATCTCTCAGAAGCACCCCGTGAGGCAAGAAAGAAGGTTATGGGGATGTTTACTGACCCAAAACGCCTTTATAGAAAAGATAAAGGCAGACCTCACGTCTGTAATGTTTTTTCATATCACTCGATTTTTGAGCCTGTAAATAGCAAGGAGATTGAGAAACAGTGCCTGGAAGCAGGAAGGGGATGCAAAGATTGTAAAAACGAACTCGGCGATATAATTCAAAAGTTTTTAACTGAGTTTCAGAAAAAGAGAGATGGGTTTAAGGATAAATCATTGATACGGGATATTCTTAAAAAGGGCACAGAGAAGGCGCGGATAGAAGCGGAGCATACCATGAGGGAAGTAAAGAAGGCTATAAGATTTATATAGGATGAAATTTAATTTAGAAGTTTTTGAAGGGCCGTTAGACCTGCTTCTCTATCTTATAAAGAAAAATGAGATAGATATCCACGATATCCCTGTAGCCCAGATTACAGCGCAGTATCTGGCTTATGTTGAAATGATGAAGCTCTTAAATCTGGATATGGCAGGTGAGTTTCTTGTTATGGCTGCGACCCTCATCCATATAAAGAGTAAGGTCCTTATCCCGAGGGAACGTCTAACTGACGAAGATATTGATGTTGACCCGCGCAGGGAATTGGTGGATCAGCTTTTAGAATATCAGAAATATAAAGAGATTGCCGAGAGACTGGGTGAAAAAGAAAAGGAGCGGCACAATATCTTTACCCGGCCGGAGGCAGAGTGGAAGGCAATAACCGAAGGGGAACTGCATCTCAGGGAGCTCTCCATCAATGAACTTCTGGACGCGTTTTCCAATGTCCTGGATGTAGTCAAGGGAAGAGAGCCGGAACTTTTAGAGCCGGATGAGATTACACTTGAAGAGAAGATCAGAGAGATTTTAGACAGGCTCCGTGATGGGCAAAGTTTTACACTGGCAAGCCTCTGTAAAGATAAGAGAACCAGGATTGAGATTGTGTTGACTTTTTTGGCTTTATTGGAATTGGCACGTCTCAGGGAACTTATCTTGAAGCAAAAAGAGAGATTTGGTGAGATATGGATCAGCCGGAACTAAAAGGCATTATTGAGGCTATTCTTTTTACCGCGGGAAAGACTGTGCGTAGAGAAGAGATATTGTCAATCTTTGACAATAAAGTCAGCCCTGAGGAATTTGATAGAGCAGTCACTGACCTCCACCAGAGTTATGATAACGCTAAGTGCGGTTTGTATCTTGAGGAAGTAGCCCATGGGTACCGTTTAATAAGCCGGACTGAGTTCGGCCCGTGGCTTAAAAGATTTTATAGAGACAGGCATAAACGCAGGCTTTCTTCCGCATCTTTAGAGACACTTGCAATTGCTGCTTATAAACAGCCTGTGACACGTCTTGAAATAGAAAGTATACGCGGTGTCAATTGCGAAGGGGTTCTCCACAGCCTTCTTGAGGTAGGACTTGTCCGTATCATGGGGCACAAGCAGGTGGCTGGCAGACCCATCCTC
>JADHWT010000014.1 GCA_016783345.1 Candidatus Omnitrophota bacterium
GTCTTTACTGTATATGCCGCCCTTGCTGTCAGTAACAGCAACAATCTTAGAACCAAAAAACGATCTGGCAAGAGATGCAGCGTAATATCCGGCATTACCATAACCCTGCACGGCAACAGTAGCTTTGCTAAGATCTATACCACAAACTTTTGCTGCCTCACGGACAGTGTAGAGCCCGCCCCTGGCTGTTGCGTCGCCGCGGCCAAGAGAACCTCCAAGCTCTAAGGGCTTACCAGTGATAACGCCAAATTGGTTTTTTCCACTGAGCTTTGAATACTCATCCATCATCCATGCCATTGTCTGGGGATTCGTGTATACATCCGGGGCAGGGACATCTTTTTCCGGACCGATGTTCTGCCATATCTTATTTATATATGCCCGGCTTAAACGTTCAAGCTCTCCCTGCGACATCTCTTTGGGATTGCATATGACCCCGCCTTTTCCGCCTCCAAGAGGCAGCCCAACTACAGAACATTTCCATGTCATCCAGGCCGCAAGTGCCCGCACAGTATCGATTGTTTCATCGGGATGGAATCGAATTCCTCCCTTTGTCGGTCCTCTTGCATCATTGTACTGGACCCTGAATCCCTGAAATACCTTAGTTGTGCCGTCATCCATACGGACTGGCAGGGATACATGGATTTCCCGCATCGGGACCCGCAGGATTGCATGGACATTGGGCTCCAGCCCCAAAATCTCTGCACACTCGTCCAGCTGTCTTTGTGCGATCTCAAACGGATTAAATTTAGACATATTTTCTCCTCCTATCTAATTTTTGAGATGAAATAAATCCTAAACCCGATGGAATGCTTTCGTCATAATAGATATGCAGTTTCTTGTCTTTAGCAGCTTCAGGTATATTTAATACCTTTATCACACCTTTTAGACTGGCTATCTCAGGGCAGATAGTGTCCAGGGCATTACTACCGGTAAAGAAAGCCTCATCCAGCGTATCTCCCTTGACTCCCGGGAAAATAACTAACAACGGGATCCCTGTCTCTATCAGATCCATAAAAAAGTGCGTGCCGTAAGACACATCCGGCAGATACCCATTTTTCGGGAACCCGACTTCAACTAACAGTTTTGTATTGGAAATCTCATTAAAGGTTATCTTAACACCCAGCTCTATATTATTACTGCCCCACCGGCCAGGTCCCATCAGGATGAATCTTTTGTCTTGAAGCGCACGGTTTATCTTGCCAATTGCGTGAGCCACTTCCATCTTTTCATCCGGGGTCTTCAATTCAGCGTATTTCTTCGGATCCACATAAATTGCATATTCAATGTCTGTAACTATAGTGTTCATCAGACCATGACTGGAAGTAAACAGAACGGATTTCTTAGATATATTATCCGGGATCTCCACCCTTGCTGGAATTTTCCCCCAGGCCAGGGGCCGGCACTGGAGCACATATATATACCCTCTGTCAAAGGCAAAGTCTATATCAACGGGACGCTTATATACCATTTCAAGTTCCTTCAAAATTTTTTTCATGACCTTTATAAAATTCCCCTTTTTCAGAAGGTTTTCAAAAGTTATGACAGCTGATGACGCATCTATTTTTTTATTCGCGAACATCGGCGCAGAAACACAGCCATCCTTTTCAACGGACAAGACAATGCTCGTATCAGGATGGTCTACTTTATTAAGAAAATCAACTATGTGCAGAGGTTCGACCTTTCCTGTCTTAAGATTCAATACATCGAGCCATTTCTGTGAATACTGCCGGATTGCTTTTACTGTAATCTCAGGCCTAAGCATTGGATCACTCAGGGAAACCAGGCGCGGAAAATCTTCCCCCACTCTTTCTACCGCGCGTGTCCCAAGCCCCATCACCATGCGCAGCAACCCGTCTTCCCGCTTAATCTTTGCACTCCAGCGGTAACTGTTCATCGAAAGGCCGACACCTGAGGCAAGCGGTAAAAAATAGTCACCGAACCTGGTGCCGACCAGCTTCTGGACAACAAGAGACATATTTTCATTATAGTCCAAAAGGTCATGCTGTGTCCTGTATGAAATCGGATCCGGCCTGTAAATGCTTACGTAAACCTGTTTCGCGGCATCCAGAAACTTCTCCAACCTCGTGTTGATATCTCCCTGATTGGACAATACGACAGACTCGTATTTCCCGGCAAAAGCCAGATCAAAATTATCTTCAAGAAAACTCGATGACCTTACAATAATCGGCTCTTCCCCGATTTCCTCAAGCATCTGGGTTATCTGACCTATCACCTCTTCCGGAAAAACAGCTTTCTGGAAATGTTTTTTCAATATTGGAAATTCCTTTTCTATCTCCTGGCTGTCGCGGTATTTGTGGGTGTGGATATCGTGAAGATTGTTAACCTCCAGGAACCTCTGGAACACATCCGAGCGGACAAAAAAGGTTTCTGGAAATCGCACATATTTTTCATAATCCGGATCCCTTTTCTCAAGCAGCGGTCTCAAAATCTTCTGCATCAAAATAATCCCTGCGGCCTTGCCGCCCAGCTTGCCGGTCATATTTTTGCTGCCGATAGATTTTGATATGAGCTCATTTATATCGCGGATAGTGACGTGGTTTTTCGCAATACTTATATATGGCAGCTGAGCCGATATATAGCGCTTTATGAGCTCTACCCGGATACCCATGGCTTCTGTTTTTGATATATACAACTCACCCAAAGGGATACTGCAAAATGCATGTAAAACTTCTTCAATCTGTTCTGAAGTGGTATTTTCGAGGTTGAGAAGGCGGCTGAATTCTGTGCATTTTGCTCTCTTCCGCACAAGGTTTATAAGATTATTGATATCCGAGTCAGTAAAATGGGTTACGAAATAGATATCAATCATTGTATTAACATAGTCGTCAAAATCATCTATACTCATCTGCCCGCCAAATTTTTCAAACAGGTCTTTGGTCTCTTTAATTATGCGCTCACGGGTAACAATACCCTTCTCTTCCATCACGGACAGAAATATCTCATGGAACCGGTCCGTTAACTCAGGGAACTTATTCATATACCGATGCATTTTATGAGCCCTGAGCAGGTCTATCTGATTAATCACAAGATTAGGCGAAGCCATTCCTTTAGGGTTACCCATATAAAGTCCTCCCGATTGAGTTTAGTATATCCGAAATCGAAGAACGCCACTCTGTTCCAAATTTATATATAAGGGAAGCTGCCAGGCGCGAAGATACAATAGCTTTCAGGTGTGCCAGGGCAAGTCTCTGTCCTATTCTTTCTTTATACCTTTCATAAAGTATGGGAGGCATATAATGTTTCAGGACCTGGTCAAATTCGGATATAATTTTATCTTTCGAATCAATTGATGAAAGTGCTGTTAATATTTCATCAGTAAGATTATTGATCCTAGAGCTGATTTTTTCAGAAAGGGTGGTAAAAAAATCACCGCTCTGCTCATGTTCGGAAATAAGCATACGCGCTTCTTTCCTGGCACTTTCTTCAAGTATCTCTATCACCTCCCGGACATATCTTTCTTTGCATTCTATAAATTCATGTTCATCCAAAAGCAGGCCAGCAAGGACCTCATACGATGAACAAATGACACCGCATTTGTTAGCGGAACTGTCGCGGATTACTACCACACCCTTTTGCTCAAGCGCAATTCGTGCTTCGTCCGTAAGATATAAATTCGCCCCCTCTATTATAAAAAGTGATGCCGGTTTGCCGTCATCCATAATGTATTCATGGTAGTTCTCAGCGTCAATCATGCGGGGGCGGCCTCCAGCAGGAATAAAAGCATCGGCATAAATCTTAAATAGCTGGTGTCTATATATTCGATTGGCTTCGCTGGCAGCGATCCATTTCTTTTCTACACCTTTTTCCGTAAAGGTATAGAGCGCAGTATGAACTATAGATGTCCCGGTTGTTTTTGTTTCACCCATCGCTAAAAAGTAACCGCCCGGAGAAAGCATATCTGTCGGGTAATGTTCGACTCCCTTCCCTTCCTTGACCAGTTTAAGTATAATATCATTATCGAGACCAACTGGATTATATATTGCCCCTGAACCATCAGTTATAGCAACAATTGAAACATTTCGCCCATATTTACTAATCATAATTTTCATCTCATTGCCAGCTACATCGCCGTCCGGGCCGCCTGAGAATTTAACTGAAAATTTTTTCTTTGCGGGATCAAAACCAGTGTATTTCAGTATCTCTTCCAAATATACGTTAATGCCGGTAGAGGTTACGCCATAATACTTGTGATTTATCCCTATATCGGGTTTCCCTGACATAAACGCCCTTCCGGGGAAATAACCGCGCTGTCTTGATTGATTTGCAATCCACAGGATGATATCATCCGACATATTTTCATCAGGCCCCAGATAAATAATTTCTTCTTTCCCATAATAATCCCTGAGCGGATTACCAATCCCCACCGGCACAAGCAAATCGAGAAGCGTATCCACAAATACACGCTGTGATTCAAAAGCTGCTTTGTCATATACGCTCAGCAAAATCACTCCTTTCGCACCGCCCTCGGGAATATCTTTATTTTTCTTTTGCTGGGTATAGGCCAGGTTGTAACACTCCCGGAATAGCTGGTCAGACGCTTCTCCACTTTTTTCAGGGTCCCGGGGAATCAACGTGCGAAGTCCTCCCCGCGCCAGATCCCGAAACCGAATATGAAACCCCTTAAAATCACGGCCCTTGATATAAAAAATTCCAAATGGTATCTCAGGATACAAATGACTGTAATTGGGTATTATCGCCTTTATGAATGCCGGGTCAAGCCGAAAAGAGATTGCCGGTATTTTGCTAATATAATAATTTGTCTTAAGAATATGGTCAACAAAAATCATACCGGTTTTTAATACAGTCTTACGTAATTTGTCATTCGCAGGGATTCCAGTATCAATCCCTTCAATCATGCGAAGCAGTTCATCACGGGCTTTTGTAATATCAGATTCGTCATAAAAAACCGGGTTAAAGCGGGCGTCAAAATATTTAAACACCTTCTCCGATATATCCGGGTGCCTGGTAAAGGCCTCATCTACGATAGCATGTTTAAATTGATGCACGTTAACATCTATTAAAATCTGATGTACGAAATCAGCAGCAGCCCTTAAAAAATTAGCCTGTTTTGTGTTAAGGAGTCCGGTTTCAATCAGCCTCCGGGTTAATACGTCTTTTGTATTCACCCATTTGGCCATACTCAGCTCTTCCAAAAATGTGTTTAATTTCTCACCGCCGGATAACTGGTTTCCATTTTCGTCCGTCAGATAAAAAGTGGTAATAGTCACCATATCGATTTCTTCATGCTGTGTTGTGGAGACATAACATCGTTCAAGGGTATAATTGAATCGCTGCATGACCCGGGCAAGCTGCAAAAAAAATCCAGTTTTCGGAGCATTAATAGTGGCCAGCATAAGCCTGGTAGAGGCACGGTCGTGGTCAGCATCTTTTTGAACCTGTTCGATGTCCAGATATACGCCATCCCGGTCGCTGGAGAGGGCATAAAGGTTCATATACCTGACAATTCTCTCCGTCGGTGATATAGCAAGAAATTGCTTGTCAAACTCATAATAGATTTTTTCAAAACGTTTTATTGGGAAATTTCTGTATTTGGATTCCATATATTTTCTAACAGCCTTCATCTTTCCGGGACCCAGAACAAGTTCCATCTCCTTTCTGTCCACGTTGTAAAAGATGATTTTATGGACCTGAATATACTGCTCTTTCCCGTGAATAATTGCCGGCCTTGAAGATATATGAATCTCTGAGGACTGAATATTCGTGTCCTGATATGTCCATAGATCTTCTATGATGCTATCCTGTGTGTAAATGCGGACAATGAAAGCTGCATTATGATATGAAAACTTGGCGTAGCCGGAACTTTCAATATCTTGCAGGTAATGGAGAATCTTGGCCTGTTCATCTGATGAGGTCACCTTGTAGAAATAGGTGGGCATACTGTTTCGAAGCCATTCCGCCCACACCCGATACTGTTCTACATATCGCTGTTCAGTCTCTGACAGTTCCATGATATTAATTTATTATATTCTTATAGTTACAAGTTTCTCATCTTTTATGGGCAGGGATGTTAGCAAATCCTCCAGGTTATCCTCTTTCCTGGAGCACATTACCTTAACAGCATCACTCCCATTACTATCAGAATACCTGGCTAGAATACGAGAGGCGAGAAGGATATCGTCAGTACCGAATTTACCCCTGCCGATGGCAATGGGGCCTTTTACATCCGATGGAGTAAAATAAAGGTCCGATTCCTCAGCCATCTCAGATAACCTTGCGTTTTCCTTTTCATTTCTTCCGACAACAAGTTTCGCCATATTATTAAAGCGGAAGTGTCTGCCTAATTTTAAAAATTTTACGTCTTTAACAGTAAAAGCGCTGGTATATTTCATAAGGTCCCTCATACGGCATGAAAAACTTTTGTCAGTTAAAAGGCACCCGCCTGCCGGGCATGGATAATCAGAAATACCCAACTCCTCTGCTAATTTTATCTGGGGTTTGCGGGAACGGCCTTGCATGGCGAGAAGCTTGTCCCTATCTACCCACCCCTCTTTTTCCGGTATAGTTTCCGGAAAAAGTTTAGCAGAAAGAGGCCTCAAGATAAGCCCCTCCAGACCACTCTCCCTCTCTATAAGCCGCATTGCCTCCATGCGCTGGGACATAGGCCTCTCACCCAGGACTTCACCTGTAACAAGAAAGGATGCATTGCTCTCCCTCATGTACTCCCCTGCCTTCTTAAGCATAAATATGCGGCAATCAATGCACGGGTTCAGGTTGCGGCCGTAGCCGTGCTTTGGATTTTTTACTATCTCAAGATACTCTCTGCTTACCTCAAAGACCTTGAGGTTTATTCCAAGTTTGTCTGCTGCAGATTTACTTACCAGACATGTCGCAGTCTTTGACGTAGACTGTGTGCCGCGGTTCTGGTGCGGGGTGCAGTTACAGAAAACTGTCAAAAAATTAAGGGCCTCAAGCTCAATCCCCTGCTCCAGCAGCAATTTTGCAGCAAGGGTGCTGTCAAGCCCGCCTGAGAGTAATACAATAGCCTTCATTAAATAAATTATATATCGTAAAAAGGTGATTGTCAAAAGAGAAATTTTATAGTACAATTTATTTATGATTAAAGAAGCGATAAAAAAATTAGTTGAGAAAAAGGATTTGACCGAGGAAGAGGCAAGAGGTGCAATGTCCCGGATTATGAACGGAGAGGCAACTCAAAATCAGATTGCCGCGTTTCTTATTGCCCTGCGGATGAAAGGTGAGACTGTAGAAGAGATCACAGGGTGCGCCAGGGTTATGCGGGAAAAAGTAAATAAAATTAATGCCACTGTACCACGTGGGGTACAGTGTGCTATCTTGGATACGTGCGGGACCGGCGGAGATGCAAAATACACCTTTAATATCTCTACATTGAGTGCATTAGTTATTGCCGGCGGAGGCGTGACTGTAGCGAAACACGGCAACCGCTCTGTCTCAAGTAAATGCGGCAGCGCAGATGTACTTGAAAAACTCGGAGTAAAGATAGATGCGAGCTTAGATATTGCAGAAAAATGTATCAAAGAAATAGGCATTGGTTTTCTCTTTGCGCCCCTTTTTCACCCTGCAATGAAATACGCCATGCCCACGCGTAAAGAACTTGGTTTAAAAACTATATTCAATATCCTTGGGCCGTTGACCAACCCATGCCAGGCGAATTGCCAGCTCCTTGGAGTCTTTAGTGAAAATCTCACAGAACCACTTGCAAATGTGCTAAAGGCCCTTGGCTCAAAAAGGGCATTTGTGGTCCATGGCGCAGACGGTATGGATGAGGTTACACTAACTGCAAAGACCAAAATCTCAGAGCTAACATCACAAGGAGAGGTCAAGACATATCTCTTTAACCCTGAAGAAGCAGGGCTAAAAAAATGCTCTCCGCAAGAACTCGAGGCCCATGATATAGAAGAAAATCTCAGAATTGCTAAAGGTGTGCTTCAAGGAGAAAAAGGACCCAAGCGCGATATTGTCCTGCTTAATGCAGGGTTTGGGATGTTGGCAGCTGGGAAGGCAAAGGATATAAAGGAAGGGATTAAACTGGCTGCGCAATCCATTGATTCAGGCAAGGCCTCAGAGAAACTCTCAAAACTTATCTCTATTACAAATAGATAAATAATCCACCTCACCTTTTTGGGAACCATTTTAAGATTTGAAGGTCGAAATAAAAAAGGTGTAGTATATTTAATATCGGCAGTATCTTAAGCCCTCATCCAGCATGATTAAATAATTATTTAACGGGATATAATTAGCCACAGAATTGCCTGTTCCTAATGCATATCCTCCCCCAGGCATGCAAACATCCAGAATATCTCGCACATAGGACCGCAGTTCCTTTTCCTCAAACCTACAGAGTTTATCTATATCCACTCCTCCGAGGATGCTAATTCTATCCCCATATTTTTTCTTAACCTCTGTAACCGGCATAATAGCATCTTCAAATGAATGCCTTGCATCTATTTTTACATTTGAGATTAGATCTTCCATTATTGACTCCAAATTCCCGCAAGAATGTAGAATGTATAAAAGGCCATGCGAATGAGAAAGCTCTGCCAATTTCTTATGCCAGGGTAAAACATGTTTTCTAAGTGTCTCGGGAGAAATTAGGGTAGCTGTCTTAAATCCCATGTCATCTCCCTGAAAAAAACCGACAAAATTTTTAAGGCCGATAAGACTCTCATAGGCCTTATAGACAAGGCTGCCTATCTTATCAAAGGTAGCCTTTACCAGGTCAGGGTTATCATATATGAGGTAACTAAGAGTTTCATAGCCAAAGAGGTCATTTAAGGCAATTTCCAATATTCCTCCGGATAAGCAACCAAAGATCCCCATTCCAGAGGGTAAGTTAGCTGAAGCAAATTCATAAGACCAGAGATCCATATCTTCTACTTTAGGCCAGGGATATCTTTCAAAATCTTCCCAGGAGCTTATAATCCCCTTACCCTCTTCAGTCCATTTTCTGGTGGGTTTGGAAATCTTGGCAGTATCATCCCCTTCTCTTGTCTTGGTTTTAAAGGAAAGACCTGCGGCAAAACGAAAATCTGTGGTAAACCGGATATAGTCATAGCCGAGACGATACCAGCATTCAATATAATTTTTGAGATATTCCTCCCTTGTTTTAGGATTATTCTGTTCCGGCTCAATCCATTTACGATTAAGAAGTTTTTGAGTTATTTCTTTTATTATCTCTTTGTCAATATGAAGCTCGCAAAAATGGACACGTTCTTTGACAACCTTTTGTCTTAAAATAATATTTTTAAATTCTTCTATATCAGGATGTGGATTTTTTAATGGGAGTCTCATGATAATAAGCTATTATCCTATAACTGTGGCACGCTTTATGCGAGGGTCACTAAAGATATCCGTCTCATCTACACTTTTTGTAGAGAACTCACTTACTATTGCCCCTTCATCTCCAGCCTGGAACCAATGAAAAGTATCGGGTGTCAAGATATACTGATCACCAGGTTTTAGGATAATTTCATGCCATACAGTATAATATGGCTCACTTCCCTTAGGCACCTTTGCCTTGGGTTTTTGGACCTTATCTCCGGGAACATAAAGATAGACCTCTCCATAACGGCAACGGAAGGTCTCCTCTTTGCCAGGATTATCAAGTTGAGGTGGATGGCGGTGTTCAGGGCAGGTCTGTCTGGGGAAAAGAACAAGCTCCTTAGCACAGCAGCGTTCTGTATTGACATAGACCAATAATTCAACTCCGGTATTCTTTAGGTCCCCTAATCCAGCATCTACTACTTCTATTCTCTTTTTCTCTTCTTCAGTTACTACAATACCTGCCTTTTCTAAATATTTAATTGCTCTCTTTTGCGCCTCTTCAAATCCTTTACGACTGATCATATTTTTCCCCTCCTTGTAGAACCAATCAACTTAAATGGCTTGTAAGTCCTTTTAAATTAAAAGCTGTGACGTAGTTGGAAATGGCGGCTTTAATAGAATCCCTTACAAAGCGTTCTGGATTGAATGTGAAGGCGCGCTTGAAAAGATTTGAAATAGATTCTTTTACCTCAGGCTCTTCTAATATATAATGACCACATGTCTCAGTAACGTCATAACGTTTTTCCTTATTGCGCGCTAACGCCTCAGGAGTCAGCCCCTCATCTTCTTTAAAAAGCCATTTCTGCCAGCGGTTACTCTTAACTACGGCCTCCTCAAATGATGAAATAAATCTCGTGTCACCTGCCTCTTCAGCAAGTTTTAGATATGCTTTAGTCTGGGCTACACCAAACTCAGGAGCTACATTAGAAGCAGTAATACCTATAGAAGGGTGTCCTTCTAAAATCTTTTTATCTAAGTAATCTGCATTGTGTTCTTTGAATCCAATTCCAAATTTCTGGGCAATTGAGACAAGTTCTTTTGCCTTATACGAGGAAAAATCCCCCACATTTTCTGTCATCTTTACTAAGGTGCCAGTCTGGCCGACAATAAAATCTGGCATAGGTAAATTTCTCTTTTTGAGGCTCGTGGTAAGTTTTGAAAGAAAATCTTTAAAGACCGAATTCTGAGTAAGTCCCCCCTGGATATCCTCTGTTCCTACTTCGTATCCGATTTCAGAGGTCCCTCTCTTTCTTCTCTCATTTTCAAGGAATTCAATTAGTTCAATTGTTCTCTCTATTACAAGGTTGGTATCCCGCTTATGAGGGTCTTTGGTAGGGTCTATGTGCAGGAGATTAAAGCCAGCTTCCATATCAGCTAAAAATGATTTCTTCGCTATGTCCATCGCTTCTTCAGGTGGAAGTTTTCCTTTCTTTTCTTTATCTCTCTGCCAGGGGCCTCCATGGTCACGGCATTTGTAGAGAAGCCCCTTAAAACCTACGTCTTCGGCCATCTTATCAATTGCAGATCTAAACTCTTTCTGGTCCCATCCATTGACATAACCACCGCCAAACTCCTTAATGTCTATCTGATTCCTGCTGGCAATCAGGATTAATGGAAAATCAAGTTCCCTGGCAAGCTCTAATCCTGCGTAAATTACCTCTGTAGACATCGGTCCAATGCCAAGGAGAGTAACCTTTAAGTTGCGCTCTTTTATTATCCTGAGGACTTTACTTATTGGAATCTGACAATTCATACTTTGTTGGAATAGTATTAATCCTGAAACAGCTCAACAAATCTTTTTCTATCAGCCAGTCCCATAGCCTTTTCAGTAAGAAGCCACGTCTCTCTGGAATGGACACTATCTCCAGGTTTTAATGTATTTTCAGGCCCCATGGACTCCATCTCAACCATGAAATTACCAGGTCCTACATAAAAGGCAATATTACAACCTAATGGATATTGTGCTCCACGAATATAATCAACTTTTTTAACAAAAGTGGTATCCTGGCCAGGGGCATCCATTGCCATAATGCCACATGGAGCCTCTACCATGCGTTTGGTTTCAATACCCTTAGGGTTTAATATGAGCATATCTTCAGTAAATGAAATCTGAGGATCATTAATGAGGCTTGTATGACCAGCCCACTTGCGAAACATAACAAAATTAAAACAATCCCACTCACTATCATCCCCTAAGGGAATTCCATAGGAGCGTTTTGGTGTAGGATTGGTACAGGTTAAGGCCCAGACCCCTGCGCTATAGAGCATATCACCAGCATTGGTAATAAAGTTGTCCACATAGATTCTGTTATCGCCTGCTATTTCTAGCCGAATACCTCGCCGAGTCTGAAGTATGGAATCTTTATGACTAGTGATAGTGAGAGAATCGTCATTTTTTTTAACCTCACAAGGGTCATTATCCGGCCGATAGGCCTCTTCGCTTTCATCAGCATCGGGTCGTATAGCCCAGACTCTGTGCCCACCCCTTAGCTTCCAGTCGCCTCGTCCGAGGTCCTTCTCATCCCAGAAAAGTAAATTTTCTCCTCCTTCCCGCCCCCAGAATGCAATGCGCGGACCGTATTCGCTAATGATTATCATCCGGAATATTTTTGTTTTAATTTCAAAGGCCTTTTTACCGGCAAATGAAACTTCTTTACAATTCATTAAAGCTCCTACCTATACTATTACAGATCTAATACCGTAATACTCACAAAGTATCTTAAGTTCCAACGATATATCACCCATAGCCACTGCCAGGTGATGGGGGAAACCTTCTTGTAGAATTGTCTCATTAAGACGCTTATAGTCTTTAACCACAACATCAGCAGCGCTGTATAACATGTGTTTATTAGAAGACAGAGAACTTTCTCCGCTAAAGATGAGCATCTTGAATCTTTTGTCTTTGTCCGGCGCTATTGCAATCCCTGTCTTTTTCCCGTATCTAAATTGCCCTAGTAGATTCGGCCCGGTCATAAAGCCAACTTGTTTTGGCGGAGAACTGTAGCCAATAGCCTCATTTATCTTAACCCTGCCTTTCTCTATCATCTCTCTAGTCTTTTTATCAGGGATATCAGAGATAGTGCGGGGATTCTTCTCCATGCACCCGGGAATCCCAACCCCGCAATGGCCCAATTGAATAACCTCGCTTCCGCCGGTAAAATTCACAAAATCAAGACAGGCTGCCGGCAGACCGCTGAGATATGTCCCCAAAGACTGGGCAATAGCAGTAATTATATCCGCCTCGCAGCTGCCGCCTGAAATAATGCCGTCACCTAAGAGCTTGCCTATGGCCAGACAGGGTGTATATTTAAAGATATGCTCTGATTGTAACTCCGGCCAGCATTTAAAGGCAGCGGAAGTGCCGCCGTTTACTTCAATAAGGGCTTTATAACTGTGATAGAGCCTCATGGAGGCCCTGACCATATCTACCGGCACAAGGGTTGGCCGGCCTTTCATAATTTCCTTAGCGCTTTTTTCAATATCAGCTTCGTTGAATTTCTGTAGGCCTAATAATCCCCTGGCCTCTTTTTGCTCATAGGTATATAAGACCTGCGCTACATCGACCCGGTCAATTCTCGTGCCAAAGGTATTGGTTAAAGCAAGTTCATCTACAGTTGCAGAATGAAACCCAGCCGGCATATCGCCGAAACGGATGAGATAGTCATCTCTCATGGTAGCTATAGTCGCTATGGCCTTCAGGGCCTTTTTCAATTCTATAATATAATCCTTATCTAAGGGATAACCGGCCAGAGGATAGACAAACCTATTCATCTGTTTGGCCGCACAATTATTCATAATAACACCGCACCAGGCATTAGTAGTCCACTCCCGGTTATTTTTAAAAACAGGCTCATAATCAGCCGTAATGATAATGGGAATTTTAGCCAAATACGGGTCCGCCGCCAGGGTGGTAAAGGCATTACCATTGGGAAAGGCAGAATTTACCAATATGACTCCGTCAACCCTCTCCATGGCAAATTTAATTAAAGCCTTTTTGACCTCATGGGGATGAAAGGTCCTTTTCTTCCAGAGGATGGAATCCTCGGCAATGGTTTTATCTTTTTTAAGGAGGGCAAAAAGCTTTTGAAATGCATCCTCTTCTTTTTTTCTACCCTGTTCGTTAAAGGCACCAATAGAATTAAAAAATGCGCCGACCTTAGGTCTTTTTCTCCGACATTCGTATTTCATGCGTTACCTCCTTGTGGCTACGGCCGTTTCAGGGCTTCGATGCCGGCTTTAATGCCGCCGGGATGATGAAAAACAGATGTCCCGGCCAGAAACATTCTTCCTTGACTACCGAGTATCTTTATATTACGGCCGATATTTTCAGGGCTCAAGCCGCCGGCTATGACCAGGGTCATACCCCTGTCCCCTTCCAGACCTTCTCTTTTAAGTTTATCTAGAATTGGTTTCTTCTCCGCGTCCGTCGGCCGGATATAGCTTCCTATCCCGGGCAGCTGCATAAAGGCAGCTCCGCTTAAGGCTGCCAGAAAATAAACTGTCCTCGGGTCCTCTCCGCAGGCATAAGCCTGGTCTCCGCAGATTCTATTCATGCCGGCTGTATGGGCATAGATAGGCACCCGGTATTTTTCTCCCATCTGATAAATTTCTTTTATCACTCCAAAATCTCCGGCCAGATGCGGCGAAAACATAAGGCAGTTTGCCCCATTATCTACTGCAATTTGGGCATATTCAAAAATCTCTGTCGGGTTCGTAGTTATGTGCGGCGCAAAAAGAATTCTTTTCCGGCCCCGTTTTGGCTCTCTGGAGAGGTCAAAGCCGTTATTTTTCAGCATCCTGACAGTTTCTCTTACATATTCCGTCACTTCCTGCTTAGTCATATGGAGATTCTCGTCTGATTTTATAAAAAGCGCCCCACCCAGGGCAGCCTCAGCGACCCTTTGAGCAAAAAGTTTTGGAGGAAGCCACTTGGGTTTGACAATAGTTCCGATAATGGGCTCATCCCTGCCGATATTTAAATATTCCCTTACCCTTTTATGCGGCCAGACCTGTCCCAAAAATTTTCTTTTAAATTTCTCCGGAAACTCATAATCAACGACCCTGGCGGTAAAATCAATAAAGGCATTAAACGGTTCTGAGGCGGTAGCCAGCCGCAACTGGGATAGAGGACAATCTCCTTTTTCGAAAAAGGCCAGGGGCGTAGCAATTTTTATCAGGGCGCTTTCCTTAACCCGTCTTTTTTCTAAGAATCTCACTTCCTTAAGCCAGGACATATGGTTTCTATAACTTACAGGCTCTTTTCCATGATCAGGCCAGACCTCAACTGTCCCGTGAATCAACATCATATTAATGGCATTCTCTATGCCTGAAAAAACAGGCCCCTTTTTAGGTTTGGAAGTGAGATAGTATGTTGTGATAACTGCATCTCCTCTATAGGTCCTGCCCTTATTAACACTATTAAAAATTCTTCTCTCTATAGATTCCATCTTGAGAAAACTTTTACCTATATATGGATGTTTATTCATGATGGTGTTAAATTTTTAAGAAGTTAGCTAAGAGCTTTTTGCCTTCGTGGGTGAGGATGGATTCAGGGTGGAACTGGACTCCCCAGACAGGAAAGTCTTTGTGCTTGAGCCCCATAATTATATTGTCTTTGGTCCATGCAGTGACTTTAAGGGTCTTCGGAAGGCCTTCTCTTTTGACAATGAGGGAGTGATAGCGCGTAGCCTCAAATGGATTAGAAAGGCCTTTAAAAATCCCCTTGCCATTATGGTGAATAAGTGAGGTCTTACCGTGCATCAGTCTTCTGGCATGGACAATCTCGCCTCCGCTAACATAGCCAATACACTGATTCCCCAGGCAGACACCGAGGATGGGAATGTGAGGGCCAAATTCCCTTATCACATCATTTGATATGCCGGCATCTTCCGGTGTGCCGGGTCCGGGTGAAATTATTATCCGTCGAGGTCTCTTTTTTCTTATCTCTCGCAGGGTTATCTCATCATTTCTATAGACCTCCAGTCTTGCTCCAAGCTCACCGAGATACTGGACAAGGTTATATGTAAATGAATCGTAGTTATCGATAACAATTATCATAAAATTGTTCCATTTGCCATTTTTACAGCCTCCATCATGGCCCGGGCTTTATTTTTTGTCTCTTCATATTCAAACGCGGGGTCAGAATCCGCTACTATCCCTGCACCGGCCTGGATATAGGCCTGATTATCTTTCATAACAATTGTACGGATGGTAATACAGGTATCGAGATTGCCTGTAAAACTAAAATAACCGACTGCTCCGGCATAAGGCCCGCGGCGTGTCGGTTCAAGCTCCTCAATGATTTCCATGGCCCTTATCTTCGGGGCGCCGCTGACAGTGCCTGCAGGGAAGCAGGCAACCAGGGCATCAAATTCATCTTTACCTTTTGCGAGCTTGCCAACAACATCAGACACAAGGTGCATGACATGAGAATAACGCTCTATAGACATGAGGGTGCCTACCTTTACACTACCGTAACGGCTTACCCTGCCAAGGTCATTTCTTCCAAGGTCTACCAGCATGATATGCTCAGCCCGTTCCTTGGGGCTTGCAAAAAGTTCTTTGGCGAGCGCAGTATCCTCCTCTTCAGTTTTACCCCTCCGCCTTGTGCCGGCAATAGGCCTTACCTCTACTGTATCTCCCTCGCGCCGGAGCATTATTTCAGGAGATGCCCCGATCAGTTTTATTTTACCATAATCAAGATAATACATAAAGGGAGAAGGATTGATATGGCGAAGGGCCCTATAGATGTGAAAAGGCGGGGTCTTGACAGATGCGTTATACCTCTGCGAGATAACAGCCTGGACAATATCCCCTGCCCTGATATATTCCTTGACCTTTCCTACAGCCTCAATAAATTTCTTGCGGGTAAAATTGGAGTTCCATTCGGCACCTTCGGAGTCAGTCCCAATTTTTGCTTGGGACAGTCCCGATTTTTCCGGGGACAGTTGCCTGTTAAGTTTGGAAATTGTCTTCTCAATAATAGATTCGGCCTCTTTGTATCGCTTTGCAATATCACCATGGGGCTCTACAAGCGCCACTATCTTCATAGTGTGGTTCAGGTGGTCAAAGATAATAACCTGGCGGGTGACTATAAAAATGCTGTCCGGGAGTAACAGGTCATCAGTGGTTATTTCCGGGATGGACTCCATAAAACGGACCATGTCGTAACTTAGATATCCGACTGCCCCGCCAATGAAACGAGGCAGGGAGGTGTCTTCTGCAACGTGAAACTGGCGCAAAAATTTTTTTAAGGCATGCAAAGGATTTGCAATTTCATCTCTTATAACCCTGTCATCCCTGACTATAGTGATTTTTTTGCCAAAAGACCTGAAGATAAACTTAGGAGATATACCGATATATGAATGGCTGCAAATCTTTTCTTTTCCCTCTATGCTCTCAAGAAGGAATGAATACTTGCTGGATTTAAGTTTGAGATAGGCAGAGACAGGAGTCTCTGTGTCAGCCCGCACCTCTTTATAGACAGGTATCAGGTTGGCTTCTTTTGCCTTTTTTTTGAATTCTTTAAAAGACGGTAAAAACATGA
>JADHWT010000015.1 GCA_016783345.1 Candidatus Omnitrophota bacterium
ATAGAAAAATCAATCGTTGAAATAGGGGCAGCTATATAAAATGGGATACGGTGCGCATGGGCTAAGACAGCTACGGAATATGTCCCAATTTTATTAGCTGTATCGCCATTGGCAGCGATTCTATCCGCGCCAACTATGACCTTATTCACCTTCCCCTCTCTCATCACCTCTCCGGCCATACTGTCGCATATGAGAACCACATCAATCCCCGCGTGTTTTAATTCCCAGGTTGTAAGCCTTGCCCCCTGCAGAAGAGGCCTTGTCTCATCCGCATAGACCCGTATACGTTTTCCGTCTTTCTTTGCAGTAAATATGCAAGCCAGGGCTGTTCCATAATCAGCAGTAGCAAGGCCTCCGGCATTGCAGTGTGTCAGGATACTATCTCCATTTTTTATAAGTCCGGCGCTGTTTCTACCGATGGCCCGGCATATCCTTTTGTCTTCGGTTATAATATCCCTGGCCTCGTTAAGGAGAATTCCTTTAAGCGCGAGAACAGTTTTATTTTTATGAGCCAGGGCGACCTTTTCCATGCGCCTTAAGGCCCAGAAAAGATTTACTGCCGTGGGACGGGAAGTAGCTAAGTATTTCGTAACTTTTTTTAGCTCTTGATAAAAAAAGTTAAAGGTCCTGGCCTTTGAATCCTTTATCCCAAGGACAACTCCAAGACTTGCCGCGATACCTAAGGCAGGCGCCCCTCTCACACGCAAGTTTTTTATTGCCTCCCAGAGGTCTTCTACTTTATTTAAATAGAGATAGATCAATTTTTCAGGGAGCCTGGTCTGGTCAATGAGCTTTACCCTGCCATTAATCCAATCGATTGTAGTAATAGACATTTAGATTACCACCCCTCCTTTCGCAAAAAAAGGACAGACACCTTACCTAAAGGTACGGGGCAAGCCCCAGTCGGAGTCAGTCCCAATTTTTGCTATTCGTATCCAATAGCCTTGCATGCCTGGCGGAATTTGCGGTATTTGGTGTCATAGATTTTAACCAATTCCTTTTCCGGCTGAACTACATAATCTTTTTTGACCATAGTCTTAACTGCCTGAGATAAGTCCGGAAAAAATATCCTGGAGCTGGCAATAATAGCTGCCCCATACGCAGCCTCAGGAACAGCAGGCCTTATAAGAACCTTATTCAGGATATTGGCCCTTATCTTAAGCCATATATTACTTTTTGCGCCGCCGCCGGTGACATGTATTTTCTCTCCCACTTTACCACCAAGCTCTTCTATAGTCTCATATATCCACCTCTCTACCAATCCTACCCCTTCAAGATACGCAGCATAGAGCTCTGACTTATCACTTGTCTTGCCAATCATAAAACCCTGGGCATCAGTCTTCACAAAAGGACACCTCTCCCCGATCTTCACAAGTGGATATACAATAATTTTTGTTGGTATTTTATTACCGGCTTCCTCGTCTAAACGGGCTAAACCTCCTGTAAATTTTATTTTGAGACTATCTCCGCCGCAAGAACTAGCCCCTCCCGGAAGCCAATAGCCCTGTGGATGAAGATGTGAATAAAAACGGCCGAGTTTATCCTTGAGCATCTCTTCTGATACGCCCTTGACAACAAGGGTTGTCCCCAGGGTGGTATTCCATTCTCCGGGTAAAACTGCGCCTGACGCAAAAAAACTAGCTACCCCGTCCGTAGCTCCGGCACATACTTTTACTCCCTTTGGGATACCGGTCTCTTTCTCTACCTCCTCTCCCACCTCTCCGATAACTTCTCCGGGCAGTTTAACCTCAGGGAAAAGATTTAAACTAATACCAAGTCTTTCGATAAAAGAAGGCCATTTTTTATCAATGAGGTCATAACCGGTCTTAAGGACATTGGAGGTATCTGAGACTTTAAAATTACCCGTGATATGCCCGACAATATAGTCAGCAGGACTTACAAACCTTCCTGCGCGTGAAAAAATATCAGGCTCGTTCTTTTTAATCCAGAGTATCTTGGAAAGGGCAAAAGAGGAACTAAACGCATATCCCATCTTCTTGCAAAGGCTGCCACCTTTGATATTTAATAGTCCCGCCTCAAGAGCTGCCCGCGTGTCATTATACATAATGGCGCGGCGCAAGACATTATTCTCTTTATCCAGGGGAATAATAGTCCCGGATGTCGAGGTTACAGCTATAGCCTTTAGTCTTTTTATATCTATATTATTTCGTCTTGCGAAGCGGGTATTCTCAGAGAGGACCTGCATTGTCTTTTCCCACCAGAGACCCGGGTCCTGCTCTGCCACATGGTCAGGTAATTCCATCTCCTGCGTTGGAAAACGTTTGCTTGCATGGGCTAATACTTCTCCGCCGGCATCAGCGAGTATTGCCCGCACTCCCTGCGTGCCAACGTCAATGCCAAGAAAAAGACTCATTTATTTACCTCCGCTGTATTATATTATACCTTTTTTTACTATAAAATTCTAATTAAAAAATAGTTGGCAATATTCATCAATTATGCTACGCTTAAGTATGGAGGTACAAAATGGCAACAAAAAATCAAAAATTGAGGGTTATCGATACCCATGCCCATCTTGACTTCCCTCAATATAATCAGGATAGAGAAGAGCTTATCAAGCGCACTCAACAAGAAGGCATAGACTATATCATCAATGTCGGGACAACTCTTGCAGGAAGTAGACGGTCTATAGAACTCGCCAAAAAATATGATTTCATTTATGCCAGCGTAGCTATTCACCCGCATTATGCTGAGGAGATAGATGATCAAGGACTGAAAGACCTTGAGGAAATAGCCTCTTCTCCAAAGGTTGTAGCTATAGGAGAAACAGGGTTGGATTTCTACAAAAATCTATCTTCACCTCAAGCCCAGGAAAAACTTTTTCGCTGGTCTATAAGATGCGCCCAAAAGTTAAGTCTACCGCTCATTATCCACAGCCGTGATGCCGCGGAAGATACACTCAGAATTCTACAGGAAGAAAAAGGGGAAAAATTAAGAGGGGTATTGCACTGTTATTCATACCCATGGCCTATAGCAGAAAAAATCCTGCAGATGGGTTTTTATATCTCAGTAGCAGGGCAGGTTACATTTCCTAAATCTCAAACCCTGCGAGATGTAGTCAAGGGAATACCTCCTGAGAGGATGCTGCTTGAGACAGATTGCCCGTTTCTTGCTCCACAGGAATTTCGCGGGAAGCGAAATGAACCTGCTTATGTAAAGTATATAGCCAGGGAGCTCAGCAATATTTACGGGCTAAGCATAAAGGACATAGCCCTGATTACTTCCCAAAACGCGAAAAAATTATTTAAAATTTAGATTGCATTTTTTCAAGGCCTAACATATAATTATATTAAAATTATCACAATAAACCCGGGAGACATTTATGACAGAGGATCTGCAAGGTCTAATAGAAAAAATAAATCAGGAAGGTGTTAAAGCTGCCGAAAAGAAGGCGCATGAAATAGAAGCTGAGGCAAAGCGCCAGGCAGAACGAATTATTGAAAAAGCCAAAAAAGAAGCAGAGAAAATTGTCGCCAAAGCTAAAGACGAGACCGCCAGGATTGAGAAAAGCGGAGAGGCATCGCTTAAGCAGGCAGGGAGAAACCTTATCCTTTCCTTACGAAAAGAGATTATTTCTATGCTTGACAGGCTTATCACGCTACGCTTACGGGAAGAATTCAGTCCCAAGGCGATGTCCCAGATTATAAGCTCCATCATCAAAAACTATAAAGGGACAATGAAGGATGACGTTATAGTATCGCTCAATAAGGAAGATCTTAAAAAAATAGAAAATGATTTTTTCGCTAAACTTAAAACTGAAGTAAAAAAAGGCATAACTCTTAAACAGGCCGACGATATTCAGGCCGGATTCCTTATAAGCTACGATGATAGCAAATCGCATTACGACTTTACGGATAAAGGACTTGCTGAACATATTAGTTTATATCTTAAGCCGAAATTGGCAGAATTACTGAAGACATAACATGCTAATATGACCGCCTATTATACCTATTTAATTTCAAGTTTGCCAATGCTTCATTTTGGAACGAAACCGCCCTTTCCATTCGATAAGTTTTGCCAATTATGCGAAGGTCTTATACCTGATAAAAATATCGATATTTTAAAAAAGGCTTCATGGCTCGCTTTTGACAGGGCGTTAAGGAATGAATTAGTCAAGATACGAGCCGCCCATAAAAAATTAGATCCCCTTAAATATCTGCGCGAAAAAAATTTGGGACAGTCCACAAGGGGACAGTCCCCATTTTTTTCCCCTAATATTACCAACATTGCCCTCCATGCCTATAGGACACCTTCAATCCTTGAAGCTGAAAAATTCTTAGACCAGGCGAGGTGGCGTTTCCTGGATGAGTTGGCCATAGGGCATTACTTTGATATAGACTATCTGATAGTTTATGCTAATAAGCTATTGATACTGGAACGATGGGAAAGGATTAATACTCTAGATAGGGTAAAGGCGTTGGAAAAGGCGCTAGCTTAAAATGGCGTTAAAAAGAAAAGGTAATATAACCCGGATAAACGGCAATATGGTTACAGTGGCATTCAAAGGCTTCGTTGTCCAGAATGAGGTGGCTTATATTATCCACGGCGAAGAACGCCTTAAGTCCGAGATCATACGCGTCCGTGGGAAAAATGCAGAGATGCAAGTCTATGAATCTACAAGCGGACTAAACGTGGGAGAAGAGGTTGAGCTGACCGGTGAATTGCTTTCAGTGGAACTCGGCCCGGGACTTTTAGGCCAAATATTTGACGGGTTACAAAACCCCCTCCCCCAACTTGCCGAACAATGTGGATTCTTTTTGAAAAGAGGAATTTATCTCGAGGCGCTCCCCGATGAGGCAAAGTGGGATTTTACCGCGAGCGCAAAAAAAGGAAATAAGGTCCGGGCAGCAGACAAATTAGGTTTTGTGCAAGAAAAAATATTCAAGCATTTCATTATGGTACCATTTGGCCTTGAGGGAGCGCTTGAAGTATTAAGTATAGTTGAAAACGGGAAATACAATCTGAAAGAACCTATTGCAAAATTAAAGGACCTGAATGGAAATATCCACGAAGCATATCTTGAGCAGTCATGGCCGGTCAAGATCCCTATCCGGGCATATAGTGAAAAACTGAAACCGCAGGAACCTCTTGTCACGAAGATGCGTCTCATCGATTCCCTCTTTCCTGTTGCGCGCGGCGGTACATATTGTATACCGGGTCCGTTCGGAGCCGGAAAAACAGTTCTCCAGCAATTAACAAGCCAGCACGCAGAAGTCGATATAGTAATTATAGCGGCCTGCGGAGAACGCGCAGGCGAGGTCGTCGAAACCCTTCGGACATTTCCGGAAATTAGCGATCCCAAAACAGGAAAACCATTAATCGACCGCACTGTTATTATATGTAACACAAGCTCAATGCCTGTCGCGGCAAGGGAATCAAGTGTCTATACAGCGGTAACAATAGCTGAATATTACCGACAGATGGGCCTGAATGTTTTATTATTAGCTGATTCTACTTCGCGCTGGGCGCAGGCAATGAGAGAGATGTCAGGCCGGCTCGAGGAGATACCCGGCGAAGAAGCCTTCCCTGCTTACCTTGAATCACGTATCGCTTCATTCTATGAAAGGGCGGGCGTAGTAAAGCTTCACGACGGCTCCACAGGTTCTGTTACTATCGGTGGGACTGTAAGCCCTGCCGGTGGAAATTTCGAGGAACCTGTGACACAGGGCACTTTAAAGGTCGTAGGCGCTTTTCACGGACTTTCGCGCGAACGTTCCGACGCAAGGAGATACCCTGCGATTGATCCACTGCTAAGCTGGAGCAAATACAAAAGCTTTATTGACGAGTCACACGTCAAAAGAGGCCACGATATACTACTTAAAAGCCACAATGTTTCACAGATGATGAAGGTTATCGGAGAGGAAGGGACTTCCCTTTCGGATTATGTCGACTATCTCAAGGGCGAATTTTTTGATTTCGTATATCTGCAGCAAAACGCTTTTGACGAAGTTGACCAAGCGACAACATCTGAGAGACAAATTTATATATTCAATTTTATCTACAATATCCTTGAGGCAGAATTTGATTTTGAAGATAAAAATAAAGCATTGCATTTCTTTCAGAAACTGGGGCAGCAGTTCCGGGGACTAAATTCAGCCAAATGGAAGGATAAGGAATTTGAAAAAATCGAAAAAGAGATATCTTCCTTGTTATGAAAAAAAGCAATGAATAAAGTTTATACGGATATTATTCAGATTGCAGGAGACGTTATTACTGTCGAAGCAGAAGGCGTGGCGTACATGGACATAGCTGAAATAACCACACGGTTCGGGGTATCCATTGCGCAGGTTATACAACTTAACGGAAAAAGAGTGTCTTTACAGGTATTTGCCGGAAGCCGCGGGATATCCACCGGAGATAAAGTGCGATTCCTTGGCCGCCCTATGAGGGTTGCCAGCGGCGACAACCTCCTCGGACGCATCTTCAACGGAAGCGGGATGCCTCTGGATAAAGGTCCGGTCCTTTCGGAAAACTTAATAGACATTGGCGGCCCCCCTGTCAATCCCTCAAAAAGGATAATCCCCAATAAGATGATACGCACCGGCATACCCATGATAGACGTTTTTAATTCACTGGTCGTATCTCAAAAATTGCCGATATTCTCTATTGCCGGCGAGCCGTACAATGAACTGCTGGCCAGGGTTGCGATACAGGCCGAAGTCGATATCATTATCCTGGGAGGGATGGGGCTCAAGAACGATGACTATTTATTTTTCAGGGATACCCTTGAGGAACACGGCGCGCTATCCAGGTCCATCTTCTTTATTCACACGGCGGCAGATCCGACAGTAGAATGTTTACTTGTGCCCGATATCAGTCTCGCCGTTGCCGAAAATTTTGCTTTACAGAATAAACGCGTCCTGGTGCTTCTTACAGACATGACTAATTTCAGCGACTCATTGAAAGAAATAGCTATTACGATGGAGCAGGTCCCATCAAACCGTGGATATCCTGGAGATCTTTACAGTCAACTGGCAGCGCGGTATGAAAAGGCAGTCGATTTCGATACAGCAGGCTCGATAACAATCCTGGCAGCTACTACGATGCCCGGGGACGATGTAACGCATCCCGTACCTGATAACACGGGTTATATCACGGAAGGCCAGTTCTATTTAAAAAATAAGGTCATAGAACCATTCGGATCATTAAGCCGCCTCAAACAGCAGGTAAACGGCAAGACACGCGATGACCACAGGACAATAATGGATATGATGATTCAACTGTTCGCCAGCTACCGCGAAACACTCGAAAAACAGGCAATGGGATTCCAGATGAGCCCATGGGACAAAAAACTCCTGCAGTACGGCACACGTTTTGAAAAAGATATGATGTCTCTCGAGGTCAATATACCTCTTGAAAAGGCGCTGGATCTCGGATGGGAAATTATGGCAACCTGTTTTACCCCGGAAGAGACGGGAATAAAGCCCTCCATGATAAAGAAGTACTGGCCTAAAAATGGCAAAGATTAAATTCACAAAAGGCGAATTAAAAAAACAGAAGGATGCCCTAAAACAATTCCAGAGATATCTCCCCACATTGCAACTAAAAAAACAACAACTGCAGATAGAGATCTTCCACCAGGTATCCGGGCTTAAAAAAAAAGAACAACAGAGGAGTAAAGAGAGGAAATCTATTGAAATGTGGGCAGGACTTCTTGCTGAACCAACAATAGAGATGCAACAGTGGATTACACCTAAAGAAATAGTTATCGACTCAAAAAATATTGCGGGGGTTGATCTGCCGGTCTTCGTTCGCGCGGAATTTGATCACGCCGAGTACGACCTCTTTATTACGCCTCTATGGATTGATACCGCTATCGAGGAACTAAAAAATTTAGTTTCACTCCGGAAAGAGATTGACGTTATGGAAAAAGGGATAGCGATTTTGAGGCATGAATTGCGTATTACAACTCAACGCATAAATCTCTTTGAGAAAATAAAGATTCCAGAGGCCAAGGAGGCTATCCGCTTGATTAAAATCTATCTTGGAGACCAAATGGCTAATGCCGTAGGCCGAAGCAAGATAGCGAAGAGAAAGCTAGAGGCAGTGGCCGTATGATTGTTCCGATGAAGAAGCTTTCAATAATAGTGCAGTGCAAAGACGCTGCCCCAACGATAGAGCGCCTGCGTTCCCTGGGTGTTGTGCACGTCCAACATCAAAACGTCCCTAAAGGCAAGGATATCAGTGCCTTGAGGGACGGTATAGCCCTCATTGACAGGGTCCTGGAAATTTTGTCAATAGGGGAATTTACAAGTCAAGGGGACAGTCCCGATTCTACGACTTCGTCCGTAAATCTGGGACAGTCCCCGGAATTAAAAGATTGGAAATTTTCTGCAAATCATATAGTCGATGCCTGGAAGAGAATCGACCAGGTCCATGAGTACGCAAGAGGCCTTAAAGATACAATAAGTACATGGGAACCGTGGAGAGAGTTTGACCCTGATGCAATCAGGGCATTGGCTAAAAAAAATATCTACATAAAACTTTATCAGATATCCGCGCGGGATATGAAGAAACTCCCCCATGGAATTATTGTTAAAAAATTGTTTGTTGCCAAGGGACTCGTTCATTGTGCTGTTATATCCGATACCCCTAGCCAGAGGCATGGGATGGCTTCGCCTAGAGAAACGGATATCCCGTTTAAGGAATTTACCCTCCCGGAAAAAGGTCTTAAGGAATTGCGGGAAAAGCTCGATGAAAGCGAGCGGGTTATCCAGGAATTGAAAGGGGATATACAAAAATATACAGTTTATTGTGGGTATTTTTCAGACTTGAAGAAATCGCTAGTGAAAGGTCTGGAGTTTAATGAGGTGCTTAACGGAATGGGGCAGTCCGGCAATATTGCGTACCTGAACGGATTTATTCCTAATTATTCCGTAAAACAGGTCATTGACGCATCTAAAAAAAAGCAATGGGGGATAATCGTAAGCGATCCTTCAAAAAATGACAAAATCCCCACCCTTGTTCGAAATCCCAGATGGGTTTCTATTATCGCACCTGTTTTTAAAATGATAGCGATAATTCCGGGATATCGGGAACTCGATATCAGTTTATGGTTTCTTATATTTTTCTCGATATTTTTCGGCATGTTAATCGGTGATGCGGGTTATGGAGTGGTCTTTTTTGCCCTGACGCTGTTCGCGCAGTTAAAATTCGGAAAGAAACTTAAGGACAAATCAGTATTTATTCTTTTTTATGTACTCTCTTCATGCACGATTATATGGGGCGCGCTGACCGGCACATTCTTCGGCCAGGAATGGCTGCCCACGTTAGTAAAACCTCTTATTCCCGCTCTGCGGGACGATAAAAATATTCAGACATTCTGTTTTCTTCTCGGCGCGCTCCATCTGAGCGTAGCTCATATCTGGCGTGCTATTACGAAATTACCTTCTATAAAGGCGTGCGCAGAGGCAGGGTGGACACTTATATTGTGGGGATCCTTTTTTCTTGCAAAAATGCTGATTTTAGACGATAGCTTCCCGGCCTTTGGCAAATGGTTCTTTATCACCGGCCCCTTATTAGTAATAATTTTTACAAATCCGAATAAAAATATTTTTAAAGGCATCGGAGCCGGCCTTGGTAATCTTTTCCTGAATTTCGTCAATAGTTTTACGGACGTCGTTTCTTACATTCGTCTTTTCGCGGTAGGCCTGGCAACTGTTGCTATTGCCGATGCCTTTAATGAGATGGCAATGGGCATCGGATACAACAGTGTTTTAACGGGAGCAGCAACATCTTTGATTTTATTATTGGGACACGCCTTGAATATCTTACTCGGACCTTTGGCAATTTTAGTGCATGGCGTAAGACTTAACGTGCTGGAATTTTCCGGACATCTTAATATTACATGGAGTGGATTTTCGTATAACCCGCTGAAGGAAATAAAGGAAGGAGAGTAAATATGGAGACAAATTTATTGGTACAATTTAAGGACCTGGGTGCAGGGGCTGTTCTAGCGCTTGCCGCTATAGGATCGGCATTAGGGGCAGGATTTGCAGGCATGGCAGCTGTTGGGGCATGGAAAAAGGCTTTCGCGCAAAATAAGGCAGCATCATTTATGATTGTAGCATTTGTAGGCGCGCCTTTGACCCAGACAGTTTACGGAATGATTGTAATGAATAAGATAGCCGAAGTAGCTCTCAAAGGCAGTTATATGTGGGGCGTCGGAATTTTTTGCGGCATGGCCATGGGTTTTTCTGCGCTCATGCAGGGTAAGGCAGGAGCTGTGGCAGCAGATGCTATGGGAGAGACAGAGAAAGGTTTTGGCAATTATATTGTGGTCTTGGGAATCATCGAGACTGTAGCGCTTTTTGTCATGGCCTTTGCGCTTGGATTATTAGGAAAACTATCGGGATAGACTTAGATCTTTAATTTTTTTATTACTTCTTCTACTGATTGGAGGGCAAGTGAATTTGTCGGTAAATCGAGCAGCGGCGTTCCCTTAATACTGCATTTCTTAATCTCTTCATCGTAAGGTATATTACCTAAAACAGGCAATCCTATATCTATTTCTTCCTCTAATTTGGAATCGGGCTGATTTTCAATAAGCACTAAATAAGCCTTTTTAATTTTTAACTTAAGTTTTTGTGTCATTTCATAAATGCGCCGGGCTGATTTTAAAGATACCAGAGTAGGATTAGCAGCAATCAAAAGGGTATCTACGTCTCTGGTAGTGCGGCGCGATAGGTGCTCCATCCCAGCCTCGTTGTCCATAACTAAATAGGGATAATTTTCTCTAAGCTTCTCCATAAAGTCTTTCAACAAATTATTAGCTGCACAGTAACATCCCGGGCCCTCTGTATGCCCCATAACTAAAAGGTCAAAACCTTCTGATTCTATTAAGGCATCCTGGAGGTGATATTCCAGAAGTCTTTCTTTAGTAACCCCTGCTGGTATGTCTTCCTTTTTCTCCATAATTTTATCTACAATACTTACGAGGGTGCGGTCAATCTCTACGCCCAGGGCTTCGTTCAGATTACTATTCGGGTCAGCATCAACTGCCAGGATAGGGCGCTTGTTAGATTTCAGGAAATTTCTAATGATTAATGCCGACAGGGTAGTCTTGCCAGTCCCACCCTTTCCGGCTACTGCGATAGAAAACATTATTTTAGAGATAATTCCTTCATTACCGTGGGAAAGGCGGCGATATCTGTGTGCGGTAGAAATAGAGACGCGCTATATTCATTCATGAAGGCAGGGTCAACACTGAGTTCTATATAGGTCATTTTCCTGGCAATCTCCCTTGTCTTTGCCATTGCGTCATAAGAGAGTAGACTAAATTTTGCACCTGTCAAAGAACTATTGCCAATAAACTCAAATTTCTTTCTGTCCAGATCCGGCAGGAGGCCTATCCAGATTGATTTTTCAATGTTGAGGTAATTACCAAAACCGCCGGCTAAATAGATCTTATCGATGTCCTTTAATTTTAAATTCATCTTGTTTACAAGGATATGGGCTGCGGTATACATGGCCCCTTTCGAACGGATAAGATTGATGATATCTACCTGGGTAATGACAATATCTTCTGCCCTTCGACTACGCTCAGGACAGGCAACTACAAATTCCAACCCCTCTTCACCCTCTCTTATCCTTTTAGTTTTGAGATTAGAATCAATTTTGCCTGAGCGGTCAACAATCTTTGCCTTGAGGAGCTCAGCTAAAATATCAATGTAACCAGATCCACAGATACCTACAGCCTTAACCCCACCTATGGTAGAATATTTCACCTCATAATTTTTAGGATCTATCTCCACCTCCTGAATTGCCCCTTCCATGGCCCTTACTCCGGAACGGACCCCGCTCCCCTCAAACGCGGGGCCGGCTGAAGAGGAGCAGCACGTCAACCACTCCTTATTACCCAGGACGATCTCTCCATTGGTGCCGATATCAATCAACATTGATACTTCCTTAGCTTCATCGATGCCACTGGCTATGACGCCGGCAGTAATATCAGCCCCAACATAAGAAGATATTCCCGGGAGACATGCCAGGAGTCCTCTAGGGTTAATCTTTATCCCTGCCTCTGCCGCTCTAATTACCGGCATAAAATTGGCTGTGGGTACATAAGGTGAGCGCCGAATATATGTTGGATCAACCCGGAGCAAGAGATGCGTCATGGTCATATTGCCAGCGCACATTACCCCTGTAATCTCGCTTAAACTGATATTAGATTCATTTGCAAGGCTTGAGATAAGTTCATTAATTGTATCAATGACCACATGGTGCAGTTTTTCCAGGCCGGCCTGTTTCCCGGCATAGATCATGCGGGTGATCACATCTTCCCCATAACTCGCCTGCCTGTTATGTGTAGCCTTGGTCCCAAGAGTCTTACGACTATTTAGATCAACTAATTGCGCTACAATAGTTGTGGTGCCGATATCCAGGGCAACTCCAAAATTTCTGTTAGAGGTATCTCCCGGTTCTATCAAAACTACTTCGGTCGTGCCATTTCGCTTACCTAAAAGCACCGTCACCTCCCACCTGCTTTCTCTGAGCAGCCTCCCAATCTTTTTCACATTAGCCAGACCGGTCTGGATAATGTGCGTCTCAACTTTACGTCTGATTTCCCTATAGAGCCGTTCTAAATCGCTGATATTATCTTCTAATGTTGGTGGGGGAAGCTTAAGGAAAAATTTTGTTGCTAAAGGAGAATGCTTAAAGGCAACCCTTTCCTCAACTTCAATCCCCTTCTCTACTTCTTGCGCGGAGCTAAAGACCCCGAATAACCGATCGGCCTTAACCTCTTCGGTTAGAATCTGTTGTTTTTCTAATCTTGAGGCAGGCGGAACTTCTACATCTACGTTGCTATGGATCGTAGAATGGCAGGCAAGGACATAGCCTTTCTTAACTTCTTCTTTAGTCAACCGGCCTGTTGGCTCAGAACGTATTGTGCCGTTTTTAACGATAACCTTGCATCTGCCGCAGACCCCTTCCCCGCCGCAGGAAGAGGTAATATAAACCCCGGCTGTAATTGCGGCATTAAGGATATCAGTTCCTCTGGGTACCTCTATCTTTTTATTGTCTGGATGGAAGGTGGCTGTACAGGCGCTCATAGGGATATCAGCTCCATGACCATATCTTCGCAGACTATCGCAATATCTTCAGTATGAAGATATTGCGAGACACTTGAATCAAACAGGACCTTGCACGCGGGGGGAAACTCTTCATCTCCCTTATGCAGAATAAAATTTATCGGTATCCCGGGCAAAACAACAAATTTAAATGCAATATCACCAAAATCCACCTGCTCCCCGCCGCAGGCCTTAGCGGCCTTAATAAAAAGTGATGGGTTTTTACCGAAACGCGCCAAAAAAGGCTGGTAGATCCTATCCTCAAACACTGAATTATACATGTTGCCGCTGGGGACATCGCGGAAATCGATCCATTCGACAGGCACTTCGGCTTCGCCCTCGCCCGGGGACAGGTTGGTGAGATAATGGAGGATTATTATTTTTTCTCTCTTTGAGACCTGCCCCTCGCATGGAGCAAAGTATGTAACCTCTGCAGTGTCAGGAGAAACAAGATACAATTTCGTTAAATATTTTATTTTTATTGGCCCTTGCGCGGGCTTAAGATTTCTAAATTTTTGAGTTGCAATTTTTAAAGCATCATCCATGAGATTGCTTCCAAAAAAGGGCGCTGTCCCCTTTTTTTATAATTTGAGCCAGGAATGGGAATAGAGAGAATGGCCCAGCAATACCCTGGTGGTTTTAAGATAATCAACCTCTTCAGGCGTAAGGCTCTTTATATCCGGATTCTCTCCGTCCATTGCCCCCAATATAACTTTCTTCAGATTATCTTTTTCGCCTCTCGCTATTTTGATAAGCTCACTGTCAAACGCGTCTACAATTGCGGAAGTCATCCCGTATTTTTCAAGCATAACCAGGTAGGTCTTATTAAGGATATGCCGAAGTTCGGAAGGACAACCATTAGAGACATTGGAAAGACCGCAGGTGGAATTACACCCCGGAGCAAGATCCTTAAACATCTGCATAAACTCGGTGCAGCCCTGAACCTGATTCTGCTGGGAGGAAATAGGAAGAACTATCGGGTCAAGCCAGATGTCCCCTTCAGGGATTCCGCTTTCCATTGCCTTAGCTAAAAGTTCTGCTGCTAAAGCCCCTCTTTCTGCCGCGTCTCTTGGTATACCGTCGGTGCCGAGAAGCAGCCCGACAAAACCGGCATTATACTTCTTGGCTAATGGCAATAAGGCCTCCATCCTTTCGGGCCTACAGGAAATGGAATTAATAAGGGCCTTACCCTTACAGGCCTTAAGTCCTGCCTCTATTGCCTCTACATTTGTCGTATCCAGAGAAAGGGGCATGTCCACTACCTCCTGCACTGTCTTTACCAGCCATTCCATGAGTTCAGCACCTTGCTTCCTGGCAGGTCCCAGGTTAAGGTCCAGATAATCCATCCCTGCTTCTTTTTCTTTACGAGCTAAATCCTGAATAGGTTTTGCCTCCCGCGCCTTAATAGCAGGACCGATTGTTTTCGACATAACATTTATATTCTCACCGATAAGAATCATATCTTTCTCCTTTTTAGACCTTCCATTGTTTAAGAAAGGCCGGAATGTGGGTCGCTTCCCGAGGACCAATTTGTATCTCCCAGCCAGACAGTTCCTCTTCCAACTCACCGGAAATCTGAGCCAGATACCCGGGGATGATGAGTTTCTTGTGTTTGACCTTGTCCATAATCCCGCACTTTTTCGTAAATGCCGCAATAGTCTCGGCGACAAACTTATCAGCTGCCCAGGCAGTCAAGACTGAAAGGCCTTCTGCCTCCTGAACCAGGAGCCATGCAGGAACCCTGCTTGTCTCTATCTCGCCGGAGACAATAAAATAAGTAAGTGAAAAATTCGTGGTAACTAAAATAGGCGAATTTTCATTGGGCTTATTTATCTCATAGATCCCCTGTTTAGTCGCCATCGGCCGCTGTGGATCAGTATATATATTCAGCCTCTCTAAGAGGAGCGGGAACAGGCTCTCTCCTCTAAAATCTGAAAGGACAATAATCCCCGCGTACTTGGCGATTAATGTCCCTGCAATTAAGGATTCCTGTAAAAGGTCGTCTGTCATCTCACATGGGAAGGTAATAGTTGGAAAGCCTAAAGGCCGGGATTTTTTAAGAAGCGCAGACCTTCTTATAAAAATCTCATTCTCAAGTACCTGGCGGAGCGTCCTGGCGCCGGAATCAATGACAATATCCTTTATACCGAGCTCTGTTAATTTTGTTGTGAGCTCCATAACCTCATCTAAATTTTTACCATGAACTGCCAGGGGACAGGAACTCTCTTTGGCTAATTTCCCCATCTCATCGGCATTGGCTTTATTCGCCGCGTATAGCAGGGGCTTACGATCCTGGCATGCCTTAAGCCCCGCGCTTAAAACAGACGGATTATCGCTCATTAAAATAATGCCGCTTTTAACAGCGCCTTTAACCTTGGTCACCAGTTTTTCGAATTTCCCTGCGTCTCCCGATGCTGCTTTTATTGCTACGAGATCTCCGCGGAGTAAAAGTCCAACCCTGTCGTACTGAAGCTGGTTAACCCGGGCCAGTTTCTCATCTACCTCTTTATCCTCCATGGTATCAGTAACGAGGATGGCAAGGCCGGTGGGATTGACAAAGGTCTTTTCGTGGCGGAACAGGACTGTCTCTCCGCCAATCTTTAAAGCCTCCTCACAGACCCCGATAGTAACAGGCCGGATCGGAGGTTGAGAGGCTTCAGATAACTCTTGCTTTACCTCAGGAGATACATAAGGGCATGCAGCCAGTTCAGCTTTCCCTGCTGCCAGACTCATAGCAAAGGCAAGGCAGGTAGGGACACCGCATTCACCACAATTTTTCTTCGGTAACTTTTTGTAAATTTCTATTCCATTTAAAGCCATATTTTTCTCCTATAACAACGGTTCCATCTTTAACGCAGGATGGTTCTTCTCCTGCAGAAACGGGAGGATCTCCTCCTCAGTAACACCCACTGTCTCATCGGCAATCATATCCAGGAGGTCAGGAACACCGAGCTCCTCCGCACGTTTCTTTAGTCTGTCGGCAATCTCTTCCTTCAACACCTTCGGCATCCATACCAGTCTCTTGATACCCCCGTCTCCTATTATAAATTTCTTCTGACAGATATTATATTTTGAATGTCCTACAAATCCAGGCGTTGATATACCCCCGCCGATTGTCCCCGCAAGTGTGGTGAATTTCATGCCGCACGGGGTCATCCCCTGATATTCCCTGCTTACCGTCATGACACCATTACAAACCGGCAGTATAGCGCAGATACATTCGCAGCAGCCGCATGTTGTCATCGGGTCATGCACAACACTATAGAAATTATAGTGGTCAATCTTACCGCGGGAAAACTTAGCTACAGCCTCATTAATACCTTTCCACTGCCCGAATTTTGAGTCGAGCATTTCACCCTTCTCCACCGGCTGATTCGGGCCTGTCGGATTAATCTCATAAGATGCCTTACAATCCATCCAGTTATATGCGCCGCAGAGTCCTGTCCTCTCAGGGCTTACCATGCAGACATGTCCCGGCGCAAAACTCTGGCAAAGTAAACAGGAATAATAAGTCTCTGTTGTCTCATCTGTCATCCCTTCAATCCTCGCATCCCTTGCGGCATATACCTCCTTGGCTTTTGCAAGAATCTCTTTTACCTTATTTTCTTCTGTGTAGACCTTTACCTGGACCTTGTCGAAAATTCTGCCGAACATCTCGTGAAACTTCGCATGGAGTATGAGGCCTATGTGTTTAAGTCTAAAGCCTTTTTCCTTTGCGTCCTTGCTTATCCTTATCCAGGCAATATCACGCTGACCCATGTGCATTACACCATGGGCATAATTTGTAACATGGT
>JADHWT010000016.1 GCA_016783345.1 Candidatus Omnitrophota bacterium
TGCGCTCCTAAAATCACCCTCCCCCTGATAAGGACTATCAGGAGAAAAAATATACCTGCCAGATACAGGATATACCCTATTCGTCCCCAGAAATGGTAATCGACCTTTGCTATTAAAAACATAATTATAAACCCGAGAAAGACCCAGATAAATTGGCGTTCAAAAAAATTGACCTGCCTGTATATGCTTACTCTAAAGGTAGCGCTATATATAAGCAATAGGCCTATCCCTGTCAGGGCTATTACTATAGCAAATAATAACCAATCAAAGCTTTTTAATTTTATCAAAGTAAAACTCCATAAGTTCCTTAAACAGCGGAGCGGCAACATTTGCGCCGCTGCCGCCATGTTCGATAAGCACAACCGTAACTATCCGAGGGGCTTCATAAGGGGCAAATCCGCAAAACCATGCATGGTCCCGAAATCTCAAAGGGATTTCTTTATCTTCAAATCTCTTGATCCCGACAACCTGCGCAGTGCCTGTTTTTCCGGCTGCCTTAACCCTGTCCATTTTAGCTTCTGCCCCTGTGCCGTCTTTTTCCCCATGGCCCTGCACGACTTCATAGAGGGATTTTTTAATAATATTCAGAGTTTTTTGTTTAAAAGGAAGCCTCCCCCGAAGGTCCGCCTCGGAGATGGATATCTCCCTGCCTTCTCTCTCCATGGCCCTGATCAGATGGGGCTTGTAAATGCGGCCGCCATTAGCAATTGCAGCATAGAGACTTGCTACTTCTAAGGGCGTTACAGTGAGATACCCTTGCCCAATAGCTGTAACCATTGTCTCTCCGGGATACCATCTCTTTTGCGAAAAGATTCTAAAAAAATTCTTTTTCCATGAACGGGTCGGGACAAATCCTTTTTTTTCGTATGGGAGCTCAATACCTGTTTTTTTCCCAAGACCGCACCCCAGGGCATAGCGGCTCAAACAATCTATCCCTGTTTTAAGACCGAGATTATAGAAATAGACGTCACAGGAGTATGCCATAGCTTCAAGCAGATTTATCCTGCCATGCCCATCCTTTTTCCAGCAGGAAAAAGTTCTGCCCATCTCCATCGTCCCGCTGCAGGTAAAGGTTGTATTTTGATTGCCAAACTTCTCTTCCAGAAATGCCCCGGCAGTGATAACCTTGAAGACAGATCCCGGCGGATACCTCCCCTGGACAGCGCGATTTAAAAGAGGTGAACCGCGATTTTTAATTAAAGCCTTAATCTCTTTACTTTTCTTTTCGGCAAATATTGACGGGGCATAGTCAGGGCTTGAGGCCATGGTTAAGACTTCTCCATTCCGTGGATCAAGACATATAATGACGCCACTCTTGTTTCTCAGGAGTTCCTCTGCCTTTTTCTGCAGAGAGATATCTATGTTTAGAATTATATCTACTCCCGGCTTTGACTTCCTCTCCCTCAGGATCCTGTGGAGATTTCCCTTTGCATCTACCTCTATCTCTTTCACGCCATTAATACCCTTTAGATATTGATTATATTCTAATTCTAAGCCTGAATGATCTACATATCCGACAACATGGCTGGCCAGACGTTTCTCCGGATAGCTGCGGCAAATCCCTTCCTTAATATATATCCCGGGGAACCTGAAATTCTGCTCGGAGATTTTAACTGTCTCTTCTACACTCAGACTTTTTTTGATAAGCACGCCTTCAAAAGGCGACCCTCCTCTTTTTTTAAATTGTTTTCTAAGTTCATCACTGGGGAAAGAGATAATGGAAGATAGAAAATCAATTATTTCATTGCTTTCCACCAGGTCATGCGGGATGAAAAAGAGGTTAAGGAGGGCCTTGTTTTCAACAATAGAGTTTTTATGTCTGTCTAAAATCCGGCCTCTATGGGCCTCGTCTCTTACTAACCTGAGACTATTTTCCCGCGAGACCTTTCGGTAATAAGCCCCGCGTATAATCTGGATAAAACCGAGATTTAATACGAGGATAAAAAAGAGGACAGAGATTATCGCGAGGAGTATCTTGAGCCTGTCTGCCAGGCATGATTTTTCTCCTGGCTCAAAATAACTTGATCGCATTGTTATTTTTTAAATGCCACGCCTAATAAGAGGAAAATCGGAGGCGCAAGTAACGCATTAAAGAAGGCAGCCGAGATAATCTCTCTGCCTGCATGCGGAGAAAGATGTATAATGTTTAAAAGCATATTGGTCAGAGAGAGCCTGAAGAGAGTAGCAATAAATACAATTAATACCTGTATAAGGATATTTTGATAAAAAAGCCGTTTCCCGAGGATGCCGGCTAAAAACCCTGTCAGGGTCAATGAGAAAGCCCCCGGACCCAGGTACACGTTCACGAATATATCTTTTATTAACCCCCCGGCAAAACCAATACCAGAGCCATAGAGGAATCCCTGGCTCAATCCGACAAAAATAACAAAAATAAAAGTAAAATCAGGCCTGGTGCCAAAAATTGTGAATCCTTTTAAAAAAAATATATCCAGGAGGATAAAGACAATAAGTAACGCAAAAAAAGGACAGACACCTAACGGAGCCAGTCCCAATTTTTGCTTAGGGACAGTCCCCATTTTAGTCCACATTTTTTCGCATCAAAATAACAACATCCTGTATTTGTGATAAATCCAGCGCCGGTTTTACTTTGATCTTTAAAAAAAATCCGAATGGTTCGCTTATAACCTCAGACACTTCTCCTACTTTAAGTCCCGAAGGGAATATCCCGCCGCGGCCGGAGGTAATTACCTCATCTCCTTTTTTCACATCACTCCTTTTAGGTATATACCTTATATGGACGCTATTTTCTAAAGGCAGCCCTTCGCCTACCCCCTCTAAGCCGCTGCGCGCTAATCTTACCCCGACAGAAAAACTTGAATGTGTAAGCAGGGTAACCATTGACTTATTTTGCCGGATATGCGCGGTCCTGCCTACCAATGTATCACTGCTCAAAACCGGAAGACCTGTTTCCACCCCATCCGCCATGCCCTTATCAAGAAGCAGCTCCCGGCTATAGACCTCTTTTATCTCTGCCCATATAATTTCCCATGAAGACGAAGGGAATTTTTGATTGAGTCTGGCTCTCAGTCTCTCATTTTCCTTTAAGATCTCTCTTAGTTTTATTTTTTCTATTTCATAAAGAGAGATGATTTCCCTTAATTTTCTGTTTTCGGTTTTAAGTCTTTCTATATCTCTAATGGAATGCTTAAAACTATAGACAGGAAAAGTAAGGTATCTATTTATCTTCCTGAGCGGAGAAAACGAAGAAATATTCCCGATTACAAACGCAAAAGAGATTAAAAGAAGAAGGAAAAATATCTTATATGGCCTGGCAATCCTCAAAACTCACTGCTGCTACCGCTTAAGACTCGCTTATAGGTATCAAGCTCTTCCACAATTTTCCCTGTCCCCATAACAATTGCTGTTAAAGGGTCTTCGGCTATAGAAACCGGCAGGCCGGTTTCCTGAATAATTAATTTATCTAATCCGCGCAGGAGAGCGCCTCCTCCGGCAAGCATTATACCCCTGTCCACGAGATCAGAAGAAAGCTCAGGGGGTGTCCTCTCCAGTGTAAGTTTAATGGTATCGATAATAGCATGAATTGTCTCAGAGAGTGAATCCCGCACCTCTTCCGAAGAGATAGTAAGTGTCTTGGGGAGACCTGCTACGAGGTCTCTTCCCTTGACCTCGATAGACATCTCCTCATCCATGGGAAATGCCGAACCAAGCTTAAGCTTAACTTCTTCGGCTGTCCTCTCGCCTATCATGAGGTTATAATTACGTTTGAGGTGTTCGATGATCGACTGGTCCATCTCATCGCCTCCGACCCTGACAGTGCGGCAGGTAACAATACCGTCCAGGGAGATGACAGCTACCTCTGTTGTCCCTCCTCCGATATCCACAATCATATTGCCGCCCGGTTCCTGCACAGGCAGGCCTGCGCCGATAGCCGCGGCCATGGGTTCTTCAACAGTAATAACCTGTCTTGCCCCGGCCTGTTCTGCTGAATCCTTGACTGCCCGTCTCTCCACCGCTGTAATACCTGACGGAATAGAGATAACAATTCTGGGTCTTACAAGTTTTTTACCCTTATGCACCTTAGTTATGAAATAACGAATCATAGATTCGGTTATTTCAAAGTCAGCAATAACCCCGTCTTTTAAAGGACGGACAGTTATGATGTATCCCGGGGTTCTGCCCAGCATCCTCTTTGCCTCTGATCCTACAGCCATAACCTCATGGGTGCCTCTCCGGACAGCTACTACAGACGGTTCACAGAGCACAATTCCCTGGCCGCGGACATAGACAAGGGTATTGGCTGTGCCAAGGTCAATCCCCATGTCGCTGGAAAAAAGCCCAAGAAGATAATCAAATATCATTTGCTTTTCGTTTTTTTGGATAGATCTTCGTCAACCTGTTTTAAAAATCCCACCACCGGTTCCATCTTCCCTCTGCTACTTCTATCTAAATGTTTTCCGATTACTGGTGTTGTTGGAGCATTGCCGATGTTATGCCCTTCAGGCACTCCCCATCCCGGACCTGGATTTTTGTCTCCGGCAGGAATATAAAGACCGATTACACGAGATAAAAAATCAACAATTGGGGCAGTAAGAAATTCACCATTGCCCCTGTGGAGGGTAATATTACTGACCCTCTCCATAGCCTCGGGAGGGACACCTATTTGTCCTTCAGAAGCTGTTCGTGAAACTCCCCCGGCGAAAACCTGCGAACTTACTAACAAGAGACCTGCGACAAAAACCGAAATAACTGCTTTACTTTTTCTCATCATTCCCTCCTCTTTTTTTACTTACGACTTTCTACTTAAACTTAAATATACCATACTTTATCTTTCTTTGCAAGCAAAATGAATTATTTTAGAAAATAAATCTATCTTTTTATTAAACTCTTTATAGAGGGTTTTGCGATTTGAATTTTTTTCTATAATCCCGACAAGGGCGCTGCCCACAATTACCCCGTCCGCCTTTTTAAGAATGGATTTAATCTGTGCGGCGCGGGAGACACCAAAACCAACTGCGACCGGCTTTCGTGTTAAAGACTTAATCTCTTTCAGCTTTTTATATAGGTCCGGGGGAATGGTCTTTCTCTCTCCTGTAACACCTGTAAGAGAGACATAATAGATAAATCCGCTTCCTTTCTGAATGACCTTTTTGATTCTCTCTTTTGTAGATGTAGGGGCAAGGAGGAATATATTGGCGAGGTTGAACCTCCGGGACTCTTTTATCAGTTCGAGAGCCTCTTCAGGAGGAAGATCCGGCACAATAACCCCATCTACCCCTGCGCATGCAGCATCCCTGGCAAATTTCTTTATCCCATAGGCATAGACAGGATTATAATAGGTCATCAGGACCAGCGGGATCTTAGACTTCTTTCGTATCTTTTTGACCAGGTTTAATATCTTCGCTAATGTTGTCCCTGCCTTCAGGCTGCGCATTGATGAAGCCTGGATTCGCGGGCCATCAGCAGTCGGGTCTGAAAAAGGGACCCCTAATTCAACTACATCCACGCCACTCCTGTCCATCTCAAGGACAAGTCGTTCAGTTACACTTAATGAGGGATCTCCCGCGGTAATAAATGTTATAAAGGCCTTTTTATTGGTCGCTTTAAGTAGATTAAATTTTTCTTTTATGCGATTCATAATCAGCTATAATATCAACATCCTTATCTCCCCGTCCGGACAGGCACACTACTATTATTTTATTTTTAGAAAGTGTCGGTGCAAACTTTTTCACCCAGGCCAGGGCATGAGACGGTTCTAATGCCGGGATTATTCCTTCTATTTCTGAAAGCATTTTAAAGGCATTAACAGCCTCTTTATCGGTTATGGATACATACTTTGCTCTGTGGGTATTTTTATAGAAACTGTGCTCCGGCCCGACACCGGGATAATCAAGACCTGCTGAAATAGAATGGGCAATATTTATCTGGCCAAATTTGTCCTCTAAGACATAGCTCTTACTTCCATGTAAGACTCCTACCCTGCCTTTACCAAGTGTTGCCGCGTGTTTATGAGTATTCACTCCAAGTCCAGCAGCCTCTACGCCGATAAATTTGGCTTTTGTTTTATAAAATGGATGGAAAAGCCCTATGGAGTTACTCCCGCCGCCTACACAGGCAACTAAATAGTCAGGGAGCCTTCCTTCTGCCTGCACGATCTGTCTCTTTGTCTCTTTCCCAATAACTGACTGGAAATCCCTGACCATACGCGGATATGGTTCCGGCCCGACTACTGAACCAATGACATAGTAAGTTGTCCGCACATTTGTCACCCAATCACGCATAGCTTCATTAATAGAGTCCTTAAGCGTGCGGCTCCCGGAAACAACACTTATGACCTTTGCCCCGAGGAGTTTCATGCGAAAAACATTCAAGGCCTGCCGCCCTATATCCTCTTCACCCATATATACCTCGCAGGGAAATCCCATCATTGCCGCTGCTGTGGCTGTAGCTACACCATGCTGACCTGCGCCGGTCTCTGCAATAATTCTTTTCTTTCCCATGCGTTTGGCTAACAGGACCTGGCCAAGGGTATTATTAATCTTATGGGCGCCTGTATGGGCAAGGTCTTCGCGTTTTAGATATACCCTGGTGTCGCTGCCGAGTGTTTGTGAAAGTCTTTTAGCAAAATAAAGCGGAGTGGGTCTTCCGGCATAGTGATGCAGGAGTAAATCCAATTCCTTTATAAATTTTTTATCTTTCCTTGCATCTCCATAGGCCTTAGACAGCTCTTTTAACGCGGGGATCAGCACCTCCGGCACAAAACATCCCCCGAACCCGCCAAAATAACCTTTTTTATTCGGAATTGTCATAATTTTTTGCCCTTTGAATAAATAATTTTAAAAGTCTGTAATCTTTCTTCCCGGGAGATTTTTCTACACCGCTGCTGACATCTATTGCATAAGGTTTCACTGCTGCAATTGCTTTTCGGACATTATTAATAGTTAACCCGCCTGAAAGAATAAGAGGCGGCCCTATTTTCCTGGCCCTAAGGGCGAGTCCCCAGTCAGACACATTTCCTGTCCCTCCCCGCCTATCATGTGTAAAACTATCAACAAGTATTGCGCCTGCATCCTTAAAAGACCTTGCCAATTTTATATCAATTAAATTTTGAGGCCGGATAGCCTTAATTATCTTTTTAATCGGAAGGGGTCTGCAATATCCGATATCCTCATCCCCATGAAGCTGGGCATAGTCTATCACACCATCCTCTAACAGTCCACGGACAAAATCCTTTTTTTTATTTACAAACACACCAACCCGGCTTATAAAAGGCGGGATAGACCTGTTTATCTTTTTTAACTTTCTTAAACTTATCTCTCTCGGGCTGTCTGCCAGGACAAATCCCAGCGCGTCCGCGCCAAGCTCAACAGCCTTAAGCGCATCAGAGAGTGATGTGATGCCGCAGATTTTTATTTTTATCATACGCGCCCCAATAAGAAATATGCCAGGAAATGTACTATCGGAAACACTACCTTCCCTATTATACCTGTCCAGAGCAAAACAATTATAATCAAAAATCCAAATCTCTCCAGTCGCATGTATACCATAGCCTGCTTGATAGGCAATAGACTTGTCAGAATCCTGGAACCATCTAACGGCGGGACAGGGATGAGATTAAATATGCCGAGTAAAAGATTAATAATAACCATATAAAACATCAGCCGCCCAAAGGTTATCAGGCCTGATATTGGCGCGAATCTCAGTATCATAGCTATACAAAAAGCAAATATAATATTGGCTGCCGGCCCTGCCACTCCTACCCAGAGGAGATCCTTTTTAGGATTATCAAGTCTATTAAAATTTATCGGGACAGGTTTAGCCCAGCCAAAGACAGGGAGCCCGCTTAATGCCAGTAACAGCGGGAAGATAATAGTTCCTACAGGATCGATATGGGCTAAAGGGCTGAGACTAAGTCTCCCTGCATCACGGGCAGTTGTATCCCCTTTCTTAAATGCCACCCAGCCATGGGCATATTCGTGGATAGTTACTGCCAGCAGGAATACCGGAAGAGCCAATATCAATTCGCGAGCTTGTGGAGCCATTTATTTAAATATTTTTGGAAAAAGGTCTTTGAGTCCTGGAGGGAGTATGTCTTTAAGCTCTTCTTCAAGGACACGGGTTGTCAGCCGCTCAAAATCCAGAGTAACATGGGGCTTAGGTTTCACCGGACCGGTAACCTTTATGGGGATAACCAGCCTACCATATTGGTCTCTCATAAATTTGTCAAAAAAATCTTTATCCGTATCCGCGTCCGTTTGAAATCCTTCCCTGGGAGTACCGACATAGGCATCCATTATGAAATTGAGTCTCTGGTCAAAACTAAAATGCCCTTTTCCAATTACTTCTAGTCTTTTAGAAATAAGATGTAAATTATTGGTGCTGGCTTTCCCTTCTCCTATGACTAGATCAGCCGTAAGAAGGTCTACGGGAGTGTAATTTCCCTCTGGTGGACGCATCCCGGTCAAGAGCCCTGCTACAGAGAGTATATCTTTTAGAAGGTTCAGGGTAGTGATCTTTCCGTCCCTCATCTCAACATGCATATTCCCGGTTAATGTCTCGGTTATCTTAGAAAGGTCGCTGCCTCCGCCTTTCACCTCCAGCCGGCTGTAGACCTTACCATAGACAGTGTCTTTCATTGTGCTGGTATCCGCCAAAAACTTATCAATTGCAATATCTTTGACCTCTGCCTTGAAATTAAAGTCCGGTTCCTGCCCAAGGGTTGCCGCAACAACACCGTTAAACCTCCCGTCGTATAAAGAAAAATCTATAGGGGCGAGCTCCATTATATTATTTTTATATTTGATTTCTGAAGATAAATCCTGAAAGACTATTTTATTAAAGCTGCCCTCAGAAACTGAAAGCTTCCCCTTTATCTCTGCATTATTCAGGTTACCGCTCAAGACCTCCTTGAGGACTGAAGATGATGTAAGATTTAATCTCCCATTCATCTTGCAAACCGCATTGGGAGCAAATCCTTTAAACTCAACATTTTTTAATTTCAGTATCCCCATGAGATTATTAGCCGAGTATTTCTCAAGTGGTCCGGTTAATGTCCCTTCGAACCCAAGGCTTCCTGACATACCCTGCCCAGCGCCAAAATTCACAAAATCCTTTAAGGAACCGAGATCCAGTTCTGCCAAAGAAAGCTTTGCCTGGACCACAGGCGCTTCGAAATTAGAGAAACTACCCTCTAAAGAAATAGATACCGTCTCAATATCAAGTTTTAACTTTTCTATGGTTATTGCCTGCTCTTCTATTTTAATCTTCTTAACCAGGGAAATCGCGACGGGCCTTAAAAAAGGACTTTTCCCATTAACCGGATTTATTGCCAGCCTCCCCTTCAGCTTTATCTTCACAGGCCTATTTAAAACTAAAGGCGCAGCAAAAAGCTCAATATCGCTAAATTCCATATCATTAATCGTTTCAGACAAAAGAGTTGAGGATTTTACCTTTATCTTCCCGTTCCTTATAACGAGTCCTGAAATAGAAATAGAAAACTCCCGTTTATCAATAGCGCCGGCTTTAGTTTCTTTTTTTGCCGGAAGAGGCCTGGCAGCTATGGGCTGGGATGCATTCACTTCTACAGGCATGGCTTTTTTATGCTCTTTTTCTTCTAATGTAACGACCGGCTCATCTAATAAAATATTCCCTATCTCAATCTTGCGCTGAAAAAGAGGGAAAAGTTTTATCGAGACTGAAAAAGCCTTTGCCTTTACATCAAGTCCATATTTATCCCCGGCAAGAGATTTTGCATGGACCCCTTCTATTCTCGCTTTTACTCCTAAAAAGAAAGAAAGACGAAATGAATCGATTTCTACATCATATTGGTATTTTTCACGGATAGTCTCTCTCACCCTATTCTTAATTTTATCACTGCTTATGAGCCTCGGCCCTATGAAGGCAATAGCAAGGATAAGAACGATAAAAAACAGGACAAGGACTAAAAAAATTTTTTTAAACATTTAGAATATTTTGTCTCACTTCCTCTAATATCTTGAATACGATCTGCGGGGTATCAAGGACCCTTTCCTTATATATCTTAATGAGCCTGTCAATCTTGGCTAAATTTTCAGGGACCCGCGCGGCAAACTGTTTATCGTAATCTTCTTCAAGATAGTCTTTATTGAATGTTTCTTTAAACAATTTTTTGAGGTCTTGATACTCAGGGATAAAACCCGTCGGTGTTTTAATAGCATCTACTTCTCCGTGCACCCTGAGCTCCATCCATTTAAGCCAGACGCGTTTATCATTTTTATGATTCAGGAATTCTCCGTCTTTATCTTTCAAGAAATAATTTACAGAAAAAATTCGAGGAGGGGTATCTAACCCCGCGGCAAAATTCAGGTTATCCTCAATATATCTTCCTATTGATATGGATAAAAAATCCAGATTTGACATTGGATTGAATACCCGGACACCTTCTTTTCCTAAGATCGCGGCTGTTGTTTCAGATTCCAATGATGCCCCTTTAGCTATTATGCCATGGACCCAATCAAAGGCCTCCTCCACCGGCGCCCATGTATCAGAATCTCTGCCACCATAAATTATTCCTTTAATTTCTACGCCTTCCGGACAATCAAGTTTCGGATCTACATTATCAAGCGCCTTAAGGGCTGCTGTAAACCTGGCATTTTTATGTGAAGGGGTAATGGGGTTTCCATCCTTATCTTTCTTACCTTGAAACCAATCCCCTGAATAATTAACACCTTTTTTGGGACTCGCACCGTCTTTACCATTCCAATAGGCCTCTCCGGCTTCAGTAACCAGCACATTTGAAATTATAACTTCACCGGGGTTTTGAAGCGCCTTCCACTGCAGGATGTCATCAGCAGGATTTATCCCCTCTATTATTCCGAACATCCCCTTTTCCACATTTACTGCGCGGATTTTCCCGTCTATCTTTCTAAGATACGCTATATCATCACCGACTATTGTCTCTCCTTCTACCATAGCAGTAGAGGTCTTTCCGCACATAGAAGGAAATGCCCCTGTGAAATAACTTACGCGTCCCTTGCCGGGGCCATGCACACCCATAACAAACATATGTTCTGTGAGCCATCCTTCTTTTGATGCCCTGTTTATTGCCAGGCGCATTGACAATTTCTTAAGCCCGATAGTATTCCCGCCGTATTGTGTGTTCGCGCTATATATAATCTTGTCCTGGAGATCAATATATACCCTGCGTTTCTCAATATTTTTACTTACCTGTAGTCCTAACCCTGCTTCAATTAACTCTCCCTGAGAATGCACAAATTTAAAAAAATGCTCATAACTGCCTAACTTACAGAACTCTTCATAACCGGGCCTGTATAATAAATCACCGCTATGTCCCACATAAGCAGAATCCGTGAGCTGAACGCAGTATATTGAGAATATGGAATCTACAGGACCCAGACAAAAAAATTTGACATATAACTCGCGTCCCTCCATGATATTTTTTAAAAGATCATGTATTTCTAAAATACCGTCTTCTCTGTCCATTGCATTTATCTCAGGCCCTAAGTTAACATCCTTTGCCAAAAGATACTTAGTCATCTTTTTATCCCTGGCCTGGTCATTAAAACCATCAAAATGGACAGTATGACCCTCTACAGCAAGTCTGGCTTCTTCTTTATTTTTTATTGCGGAATTTCTTATGTACTGAATATCTTCCGGGGAATCCGTGCAAACAAATACCTTTGCGGGATTACACAGTTCCACATACTTATTAAGGAACTCATGAAAAGCAGAATTCTTTATCCTTGCAAGTTTTTGATCCATTTTTCCATGCGGTTTAGGCCCTCTTTAATATTCTCCATGGAGGTGGCATAGGAGAGTCTCATGAAATTATCATCACCGAATGCAATCCCGGGGACAACTGCGACTTTTGCTTCAGTTAAAAGAGTATCTGCTAATTTAAGTGAATCTGTAATACCCTTCCCCTTCCCAAGGATATTCGAAATATTGACAAAACAATAAAACGCGCCCTGTGGTTTTGCTACGCTTAAGCCCTTTATGGAGTTTATCTTATCAACCATGTAGTCCCTTCTTTTCTTAAATTCTTTTATCATGCGTGCTGTTTCTTCCTGAGGACCCTCGAGCGCCTCAACTGCGCCAAGCTGTGAGAAGGATACCGGATTGGATGTTGTGTGACTCTGTAGATTACTTATTGCCTGGATAATATTTTTGGGGCCGGCAGCATACCCTATACGCCAGCCGGTCATAGAATGGGATTTGGATACCCCGTTTATAACGATGGTTAATTTTTTTATCTTTTCTCCGAATGAAGCAATACTTACATGCCTCATCCCATCATAAATAATCTTTTCATAAATCTCGTCAGAGATGCAATATATGCCTGCATCTGATATAACCTTGCTTAGTTCCTTTAACTCTTCTTCATCGTAGACCATACCCGTAGGGTTAGAAGGAGAATTCAGGATAAAAAGTTTTGTCCTGGGAGTTACAGCCTTTTTTAAATCATCCAGTGTAATCTTAAAATTCCGTTCCTCAGTAGTTTTAATTATTATTGGAACTGCGCCGGCAATCTTTACAATCTCAGCATAACTCACCCAGTAAGGCGAAGGTAATATCACCTCATCGCCTTCATTGCATAACGCGAATACCGCATTAAAGATTGAATGTTTTGCTCCGCAGGAGACCACTATTTCATTCTGGAGGTAATGAAGGTTATTGTCTTTTTTTAATTTTTTTGCAATTGCCTCTTTAAGTTCAGGGATGCCTGAGGCAGGGGTGTATTTGGTAAAACCATTGTCCAATGCCTTCTTTGCCGCCTCTTTTATATTTAAAGGCGTATCGAAATCCGGTTCCCCCGCGCCAAATCCAATTACATCAACCCCATCCTGCTTCATCTTCTTTGCCTTTGCAGTTATGGCTAAGGTGGCTGACGGTTTAATCTGCGATACTATTTTTGATATAGCTAACATTTGTCTTATATTCTACATTATAATTCTATAAAGTCAAAAGTAAAAGCAGGGAATTATCTAATGGCCTGAGCAATGGCCTTGATATGGGCAGGGGTGGTGCCGCAGCAGCCGCCGATGATATTTGCGCCTGCGTTTTTTAATCTTACGGCTAACTCCCCCATTTTTTCAGAGGCGAGGTCATATATAGTCTTTCCATCGATAAGTTTTGGGAGCCCTGCATTGGGTTCAGCCATAAGAGGGATGGTTGTAAGTTTCCTTAAACGCTGAATAATCTCATCCATCTCAAGGCTTATAACTCCGCAATTTACACCTATAGCATCTGCATTCCCTTTGGTTGATATCTCTACAAACTGTTCAAGACCTGCGCCCATCATAGTATGAAAATTATTCCCGTCTTTATCCCGATTGAAACTCATAGAGACTATAACCGGAAGCCCGCTTTCCTTAGCAGCCCTTAAACACACCTCAACCTCTTCAATCGCAGTCATGGTCTCAATAATTATTAGATCCACCCCTCCTTTTACCAGCACCTCTACCTGGGCATTAAAATTATCATAAAAATCTTCCACAGAGGAGATGCCCAGGGGTACCATAAATTCACCTGTAGGGCCGATGTCACCGGCTATTAAAATTTTTTTGCTGCTGTGACTTCGCTCAACAGCCTTTTTAGCCAGAGATAGAGCAGCAAAATTTATCTCCGCCATCCTTTCACTGAGTCCATGGGTCTTTAGCTTAATAGGATTTCCACCGAAGGTATTTGTGATAATCATCTCTGCCCCTGCTTCAATATACTGTTGATGGATATCTGTAATGGTCTCGGCATGCGAGAGGTTCCATTCCTCATTGCACTCACCTTGCTGAATCCCCGCTTTTTGAAGCATAGTGCCCATAGCTCCGTCAGCTACCATAATTCCTTTTTTAAAAAAGGGCGCTGTCCCCTTTTTCTTTTTAGGTTTCATGGATAGTAGCCCTGAGATCAGCATCAAAAAAGGTCCGCCGTATAAATTTTATGAACTTAATGTCCAGTGAAAAATTGTAAAATCCACGGTTGAGCCTGAATTGAAAATACTTGCTGAGAGGAACACTGATAAGGCGGGCAAGCCTCCTTAAAATAGGATTGTCAATGGAATCAGAAAGATATGGAACTACATTAGCCAGAGAACTGATATATGTAAGGTTACCCAATCTCTTTTGATCTTCCTGGCTGAACCATGGATTACGGCCCTTAATATCTGCCTCGTGAAAACTCCACTGCGCCCATTCCTCTAAACAATCTGGTTCCTTAAGCCCATGAGCCACAGCAAGCGGATATAGCGGTGTGCCAGGGAGGGCAGTATAGATGCAGATGGATTCTGTAATGGCCCTGGGATTATCCTGTTTTATCTTTTTTATAGCCTCTATAGTCATCCTTACCTCTTCAAATGTCTCTGTAGGAAAACCAGCAATAAAAGAAAAAGCCGGGATCAGTCCAAATTTCATGGCCAGGAGATTAGCCTTAAAAGTTTGTTCTATAGAGATCCCTTTCTCCATTAATTTTAAAATGTGGTTGCTGCCGGATTCAGCGCCAAATTTTAACACATTGGCGCCGCTCTTCTTGAGCAGTTCAATGGTTGAACTATCTAAGGCCAAAAAATTATCTACCCTTGTCCCTGAAGAATACCAGTGTATATTAAGATTGGCCCTGACCATCCCTGCGCAAACAGCCCGAATCCTTTTTTCATTAATAAAAAAGTTATCATCCCTGATCCAGACAGAATCCAATTTAAATCGCCTTACGTTTGAAACAATCTTCTCCAGGGCATGATCTACAGAGATCCCCCGCCACTTTCTCTTTCTAATACTGGCACTGCAACAGAAGCCACAATTATAGGGACAACCGCGAGAGGTCTGGCCAATATCCAGGACACGGTAGCTATCTTCCAGATAAAAATCGCGGTGAATATAATCCTCTACCTTTACCAGCTCCCATGGAGTAGGCAGGAGCGTATTGACATCCAAAAGGGGGCGCGTGGGATTAATAATTATCTTTCCCTGTGATTTAAAACCTATACCCTTAATATGCCCCAAATCCCCTTTATTGGTAAGGGCATCTACCAGCTCTAAAAATGTCTCCTCCCCCTCTCCTATTACCACAGCATCTATCGAATCATGTCTGAGGGTCTCTTCTGGAAGTATGGTTGCATGCGGCCCTCCCAAGATGACGGGAATCTCTTTGTCAAGCCCGCGGATATATTCCATTGTCTTAAGACTATAGCCAATCTGGGATCCGGTCATAGAGGATATGCCAATACAGAGGGGTTTTCGTTTAATTGCCTCCTTAAGAGACTCCTTCCAGGAACGATTTACCCTCGCATCAATAATCGTAACACAATCACCCCTGGCTTTAAGGGGCGCGGCTACTGTTAAGAGACTATGTGGAGAGGCAATCGCTCCGCCAATATCAAAACCAGTCCTGGGATAAATCAATATAATTTCAGACATCGATACTATTTTACCATTATTGGATTTGCTTTCAACTTATATATTTCTACGGAAGGGCTCAAGGCATAGTCTCTGCCGGATCCCTTGATAGAGGAAAGAGAATAAACGAGCTCAGTCTTTTTCTCAAGCTCCCCAAAAAAATTACGAGAAGACGAATTTAGCTTAGGGAAATATTGAGCCGCGGCTTTACCTAAAAGATCTTCTTTTAAAAATCCGGTAATGATAATATACTCTACTCCCTTTTCTTTAAAATACCTTAAGGGGAAAAGTGTAAAATCTTCAAGAGGAATGAGGCGGTCAATTCTTTTTTGAAATAGTTCCGGAGAAAACTCCTCGTCAAATACCTTTTTTATAAGAGGGCCTGTGACTTTACGCCTGGCCAGACGGAGCTTGAATATTTCCCTGTCCCTATCTTTATTTTTATAGACCAGAGGGATATTGGTAGTTTGATAATTACTGCCATGAATAGGAGGATTGGCCCATGGATGGTTAACAAAAAAGGCTAAATGGCTGGCTGAAGGGATGTTATCCCGTATCCACTCTGCCGCTTTAATGCGGGTATCTTTTTTTTCTAAACTCTGATCATATCTTATGGCCTTGAGCAATGGGTGGACAGAAAGAATACCCGCCAGAATAAATAAAATAAAATAGGGTCTCCGACGGCTTAATATAATAGCTATCTTATCAAGCAATAGACTGGCCCAGAGGATAAAAATAATTATGGGTATAAGAAAATATCTGTCTAATTTGATGACAGTAAAAGATACTAAAAAAATCGTGGGTATAAAAAAACTTGCAAGAATGCTGTCATGCCAGGACCAATTTTTCAAACGGGAAAATAAACCCAATAGGCTTAATATAAAAATTGCGCCTACGCCAGCTACGGGCCTAAAATCATAGAAGTAATAAAACGGGCTTGGATGAGTAATCCCAAGCCATTTAGAGTGGGGGGTTATCAAGATCTCGATAAAATTGCCTAAAAAATGTCTTAGATCTATAAATGCGAAAGGGGTGGCAAGAAAAAACCCCAGCATGCAGAAAAAGACAGTAGGGATAAATTTCTTTTTAGAAGCAATTAAAAGAGGGAAAATAATTGGCCAGGCATTGTATTTTACCCCAATAGCTATACCAGCAAAGAGGCCTGCCAGGTGTAGGCGGGAGGTAAAAATAAAAAAAATACTTAAAAGAACAAAAAATAAATTCATAATATCAGTAGTGGCATAGTGGCTTTCCTTACTGTGGATGAAATTGAGACCTAAAAAAAGAGCGGCGACTGTACCAGCTGAAGAGCCGTAGGCCTTCTTGCCAATGCCGTAGATGAGCAAGACC
>JADHWT010000017.1 GCA_016783345.1 Candidatus Omnitrophota bacterium
GGATTTTAGAAAAAGGGAATAAAAATCTTCTCAGTGACGTAGAGGTAGCAATGGCGCTTTTTATAGCTTCTTTTAAAGGCGGAAGAATAAATTGCGAGATAAATCTGAAATCAATCAAGGATACGGAATTTTGCAAAAAAACGAGAGAGCGGCTGGATGCCTGGGAGAAAGAGATTTCATGTTATTTTTCATAGACGAAAGCTGGCAATCAACAAAAGATCAAAAATATAAAGTAGGTGTATTGGGTGCAATATCAATTCACAGCCAGGATTTTAATGAATATTCACGACAAATATATAATTTTAAAATTAATCATTTAGGAAGCAAAGCAGGTAATATAGAAATTAAAGGTCGCGCTATTTTTAAAAGATACCTTTTTACTCTAGAGCAAAAGGGAATATCTTCTGATCAACTTAATTTAGCGAGAGATATTTTTAAATATATTAAAACTCACGGCAGTAACGCATTTGCATCAGTAACTTTTGAAAAAGAAGAAATTGCTCTTGAATGCGCTAATATAAATCAATTAGAACGCCCTTTTTTCTTCTTAAGGGTTGTCCTTTGATAGAATTTTAAAAACTCCTTTTTTTGGTATTTCTACAGAAAATATTGGAATTCAAATTTCAGATATGATAGGACATATTATAGGAAGACGTTTTACTGGCGATCGTCTTGTTCAAGAATTTTTTAACTATACAAAAGAAATACAATTCGAGAGTAAGAAAAAAATTAGAATGTTTTCTCTAAAAGGGATTAAGGTTATAAAAAAGAAAAGGGCTGGCGATTTAACTACTCAAGAATGAGTTTTTAAATCTATAGGAAGATCGGAAAATCTCCTACCAACCCTTATATATAATCAGTATAATTGGTCAACCAATACAACTATACCATAAGCATATCTACTGTCAAGCATTTTTTAACAATTTTTTGTAACAGCAAGAAAGACACTGTAATTATTCCTCCTCAACCCCTTTTCCCATAGCTTCGGTTAGTTCTTCTTCGTCTGCGTCAAGGTATTGTTCTGTTGTTTTAATGGAGGCGTGGTCCATGAGTTTTTGGACCTTGCGGAGGGAGACTCCGCTGTGGACTCTCCACTGTGGACTCTCCCTTGCACTTGACATAGATTATTGGTTATGTTAAAGTGAGGGAATAAAGCAGGGTAATTATATGAAAGAAGTAATAGTTTTAGGTGCGGGGCCGGGCGGATATGTCGCGGCTATTAAGGCAGCTAAACTTCGGGCTCAAGTAAAACTCATTGAGAAAGGAGAGGTCGGAGGCACCTGCCTTAACCGGGGATGTATCCCTACAAAGGCAATGCTCCATGTCCTATCTCTCTATGAAGCGACAAAGCGCGGTAAGGCTATGGGGCTTGAAGCAGATAACGTAAAAATCAATTTTGAGAAGTTTTGTACTTACAGGGATGATGTGGTGAAGAGACTCAGACAGGGCATCCAGTTTCTATTAAGGAAAAATAATGTAGAACTTATCAAAGGCGAGGGGCGCCTGACCGGACATGGAGAGGTCACAGTCAATGGGAACAAGCTTCAGGGGCGAGTTATTCTCGCTACCGGGTCAAGCCCTTCAAGGCCTTCTTTTTTTTCTTTTGACAAGGAATACATTCTCAACAGCGACGATATTCTGGCTCTTAAGAAAATTCCCGCGAGTCTTTTGATTATTGGGGCAGGCGCAATCGGAGTAGAATTTGCAGCCATATTTAATTCGCTCGGAACAAAGGTTATTTTAATAGAGATGCTTCCACGGATAATACCTGCGGAAGATGAAGAGATAGCTCAAATTTTAGCGAAAGAGATGGGTAAAAAAGGGATTATTATAAAGACAGGGGCAAAGGTAGAGAATATCAAGGTGTTAAAGGAAAAGGGAGTAAAGATAAAGGTATCCAGCGGAGAAGAGGTATTTGTAGAGAAGGTCCTGGTTGCTGTAGGCCGTACCCCGAATATAGCAGGTATGGGGTTTGAAGATGCAGGGGTTAAGATAGAAAATGGTAAGATTGATGTTAATAGCCGTTTAGAGACCAATATCCCTGACGTCTTTGCCATAGGCGATATTACTATCGGCCCGCTTCTGGCGCATAAGGCCTCAAGCCAGGCAATTACAGCGGCAGTAAATGCTGCAGGAGGCAATGAGGAGTTTCTCATGGGAGATATTATTCCTGCATGCATATACAGCTTTCCTGAAGTTGCGAGGGTAGGCCTGACTGAGAAAGAGGCGAAGGCTGCGGGCCATAAGACTAAGATCGGCAAATTCCCGTTTCGTGGTTTAGGAAAGGCGCAGGCTATCTCACAGGTAGAAGGAATGGCCAAGGTTATAGTAAATAGCGAGACAGAAGAGATCCTGGGTGTCCACATCATCGGCCCGCATGCGACTGAACTTATCGGTGAGGTAAGCCTTGCCAGGAGGATGGAGGCGACGTGTAACGATATAGCCACAACCTGCCATCCACATCCTACGCTTTCTGAAGTTTTAATGGAGGCCTGCCACGCTGTCTATGGTCAGTCAATTCACCTTCCTTAATTGGTCACCCTTCAAAAAATCGAACATGTCCTTCAACACTATCGCCCCAGATTTTTTATAATCCAGAGATTCGAGACAAAGGGCCATTCTAATTTTCTAAATTTTCTAAAAAAGGTAGAAGGAGAAAACGGCTTTACCTATGTGATGAAACTTCCCAAGGCATTCACCGACATTATATGTTATTTACGCATTGCCATCTTTCATCTCCTGGGCGATAAGGCAATTGTTTATGCCCCTTTTGCAGAGAGGATGAAAAATTCAAGAGCGAAGATGAAGCTTTTAAGCGAGAAAGGAGTGCCATGTCTTCCGCTTGTTGAAATAGATGCGGATGGAGTCCTGGTGACCAAATTTGTCCGGGGTAATAATCTTAAGGATATGTTTCAATACGGCGATATGAGTTTTGAAGAAAAATTAAGACTCCTGGCTAAAAGCGCAGTGAGGCTGAATGATATCCATGCATATTTCAGATTCTAAAAAGGGGACAGCGCCCTTTTTGTAATAAGTGAGTAAACATGGCTTATATCGGGGACTGTCCCATGAAGCTGTTACCCATAAAGACTCACCGATTACATGTCAATGTAAATTCACATTGACTATTAGATTAAATATGATATATTAAAACTAGTTATTAAGGGAATATAATATGGTTAAAGATAAAAGAGTAAGAAAAATCATTTCAGGCTTAACGGAAAAGATCAAAAATGATTATAAGCCCGAGAAGGTTATCTTATACGGTTCCTTTGCTTATGGTCATCCTGATAAGGATAGCGATATAGATTTACTCATAATTAAAAAAACCGATGAACGTCCAATAGACAGAAGAGTAAGGGTTCGACAGATTGTGGATATTCGTGAACCAATTGCTTTTTCTCCTTTTGTTATAACGCCTCAAGAAGTTAAATACTGTTTAGATAGAGGTGACCAATTTATAAAAGAGATAATGAATAAGGGTGAGGTCTTGTATGCCAAGTAATGAATCTCTTCATCCAAAAGACTGGGCTCTAAAGGGAGACAGCGACTTGAATGCAGTAGAAATTTTACTTAAAGCTCAGAATTTAGATGTAGCTGCTTTTCATATTCAGCAGGCAATTGAGAAGTATCTAAAGGGATTTCTTTTAGGAAGAGGTTGGAGTTTAGTGAAAATTCATGATTTGGTAGATTTGTTGAATGAAGCAGTTAATTATGAACCATCATTTGAAAAATTTCGGCAACTATGTATCAGGGCTACAGAATATTATATTGAAGAGCGGTATCCGTTTTTAATTTCTTCAGAGTTAAACAAAGAAGAATTGGAAAAACAGCTTGAGGAGACAAAAGGGCTGATAGATTTTATCAAGAAAGGAAAAAATGCAGGTCACAATTTATGACTTCCATGGGAGAATATGAATAAAATAACCCAATAGCCCAGCAGAAATTAAAGCAGGATTGAGTAAAGTTAGTCCTGCTATTTTTGTGTCTTACGAGAAAAGGCTGTCCCCTTTTTTATTGATATTTTAGTTCTGGTTGGTTATAATATGGCATTATGCCACGACAGTCTCGAATAGTCATACCAGATATCCCTCACCATGTTACACAGCGAGGGAATTATAAGCAAACTGTGTTTGGACAAAGTTGTGATTTTAAAAAATATATTTCCTGGCTGAATGAATATTCTAAAAAATATAATATTGATGTCCTCGCCTATTGCCTAATGAGCAATCATGTGCATTTTATCGTTGTTCCCAGGGAGGAGAATACTTTAGCAAGATTATTTAATACCCTTCATTAGCCTGTCAAGGTCTTGGAAGACCTAGGGCCTTAAAAAGGCGAGGTTAAGGAAAAAAAAGGGCGCTGTCCCCTTTTAATTATTAATTATGGTTAATATAACCGGCGAAGTTCAGAAGATTATTTATCAAAACGAAGAGACAGGTTATAGTGTCGTAAAGTTTCATCCGCAGCAGGATAAAAAGGCCATAACCATTGTCGGCCATTTCCCGCTTTTAGCTCCGGGAGAGAGACTCGAAATAGAAGGAGAGTGGAAGAGACACAGGGTATACGGAGACCAGCTGGCAGTCCAAAAATTTACGTCATTAAAGCCATTATCTATTAAAGGCATAACGCGGTATTTATCTTCCGGATTAATCAAAGGGATTGGCCCTGTCCTGGCGGAGATCATGGTGGAACGTTTCGGTTTAGACATACTTGAGATAATAGAAAATGAGCCGGAGAGATTGCTCGAGGTGCCCGGAATAGGACAGAGTAAACTTGCCAGTATTAAAATTTCATGGAAAGAGCAAAAGGATACGAAAGACCTTATGATTTTTTTACAGACGTATCAGATCGGTCCGGCCTATGCCTACCGCATCTATCGACGCTATGGCAGGAATGCCATAAAGGTTATTGAGGATAATCCTTATATACTGGCAGGTGAAATAGAGGGTATAGGATTTAAGATTGCCGACCGCCTCGGGCAGAACATGGGGATAGCTTTAAATTCTCCCTTAAGGATCGGGGCAGGGGTTGATTATGTCCTTAAGAAGGCGCAGGACGAGGGTCATGTTTTTTTGCCTCAGGAAGAACTTTTAAAAAGAGCTGAGGAACTTCTCACTGTGGGAAGGGAAGAGATAGGCGTGACTCTCGAAAATCTTTTCAAGGAGAAAAAGATTGTAAGGGATAGCGACAGGATATATCTTCCTCATTTCTATTATACTGAATTGGAAGTAGCTAAGGAACTCAAGCGTCTCGCCTCCGGCAGTGGAGGGGAATTCATGGGTATTGATTTAGTTATAAAAGCGATAGAGGGAAAAAGGAATATCTCTTTTTCAGATGCCCAGGTCGATGCGATTAAATCAGCTTTTTTACATAATGTCCTGGTCTTAACAGGAGGTCCCGGAACAGGTAAGACAACCACAGTTATCGGTTTAATGGAACTCTGCATGCATTACAACATGAAACTGGCTCTTGCCTCCCCTACTGGTCGCGCTGCCAAAAGACTTTCTGAGACAACAGATTTTCCGGCCAAGACCATCCATCGCCTCTTAGAGTATAACCCTAAGGCAGGGGTATTTTCAAGAAACAGCCGCCGCCAGCTCAAGGTGGATATGGTTATCATCGACGAGGTATCCATGGCTGACATATTTTTAACGGCAGCTCTCTTACGGGCTATCCCTACTGGAACAAGCCTCATCCTCATAGGTGATAGTGACCAGCTTCCGGCAGTAGGGCCGGGTAATGTGCTTGCGGATGTCATTCACTCAGGCGCTATGAAGCTGATCCGGCTCTCTCAGATCTTCCGGCAGGCTGAAGAGAGTTTGATTGTGGTAAATGCCCATCGAATCAATCAGGGGCAGTTCCCGTATTTCAAGGGGAAAAATAAAGATTTCTATTTTATAAAAATGGAAGAACCGGAGCAAATATTAGAGGCCATAAAAAGCCTGTGCCAGAAAAGGCTGCCGGCTGCTTATGATTTTTCACCGGTTACGGATATCCAGGTTATGTGTCCGATGTATAGAGGGGTTTTAGGGGTAGATAATCTAAATACTGTCCTGCAGGATACACTGAATCCCCAGGGCAAGAAAATAAACATCGGGACAAGGGAATTTCGTTTAGGGGATAAGGTCATGCAGATAAGAAATAATTATGATAAGGGAGTATTTAATGGTGACAGTGGATGGATAAGGGAGTATAATGAAGAGACGGGTGAGGTAGGGATTGATTTTGACAATAGGATTATTACATATACGCTCGGGGAATTTGAGGAGATAGTCCTGAGCTATGCTATTACAGTGCATAAGAGTCAGGGCAGTGAATATAAGGCTGTGATATTGCCGATGGTGGTGCAGCATTACCTGCTTCTCCAGCGAAATCTTTTATACACTGCTGTGACCAGGGCTAAAAATTTTGTGGTTATTATAGGGACGATGAAGGCAATGGCTATCGCGCTTAAGAATAATGAGGTAAAGGCCCGCTATACGAGGCTGGCAGAGAGAATCAAAGAATGTTTTTGAAAGGAGTAAAAAAATGGCACTATGTCCGATGAAAGAAATTTTGAAAGAGGCTGAGAAGGGAGGATATGGAGTAGGGGCGTTCAATGTCAATAATATGGAACAGCTCCAGGGGATTATAAGGGCCGGAGATGAGGCAAAGTCTCCGATAATTCTCCAGGTGAGTAAAACTGCATTGACGTATACGGATAAAGAACTTTTAGTTGCGATGATCCAGGTAGCAGCAAAAAAACATCCGCATCTACCCATAGCTATACATCTTGACCATGGATCTAATCTCGCCCTGGTCAAGGAGGTTATTGACCTTGGTTTTACTTCAGTCATGATAGACGGGTCATTACAAGAAGACGGAAAGACCCCTCGAAGTTTTGACGATAATGCGCGCGTTACAAAAGAGGTAGCGGATTATGCGCATAAAAAAGGAGTGACTGTAGAAGGTGAGCTCGGCACCCTCGGCGGGATAGAGGACGGGATCGCTGCCAGCAAGGTTATTTTGACAGATCCAAAAGATGCAGAGCGTTTTGTTAAAGACACAGGAGTGGATGCCCTTGCCTTAGCAATAGGGACTTCACACGGCGCATATAAATTCAAGGCCACTCCTAAACTTGCCCTGGATATTATTACCGAAGTTCATCGTCGTGTCCCTGATACCTTTCTGGTCATGCATGGCTCATCAAGTGTTCCACAGGAACTTATTGAAGAGGTAAATAAATACGGGGGCGAGCTAAAAAAAGCCATGGGTGTGCCGATAGATACGATTAAAGAGGCAATTAAATTGGGGATGCGTAAGATTAATATTGATACGGACGGCCGCCTTGCATTTACCGGGGCTATTCGTAAATATTTCCACGAACACCCGGAGGTATTTGACCAGCGGAAATACCTGGGTGAAGGGAGAGAGGCTATCTACAAATGGGTAAAGAGCAAGATGATAGATTTCGGCTGCGCTGGTAAGGCTTGACAAATTTACTATAACTATTATAATAAATTAATTATGGCTACGCAAAAAAAGCAGGTAAAAATTGGTATTGACATCGGCACTGACAGTGTTAAGGTCTGCCGCCTGATTCAAGGGCCTCAAGATATAGAGCTTACCAATGTAGCGCGGGTTGAGATATATCCTGAAAATGTTGCTGATAAGTTAGCTGATGGAGTAGATGAGAAGATAAACAGTGCTTCTCCGGAGAGCGCGCCTGTTTTCAAGAAGGAAAAGGATAGCGCGGAGGCTGAAGATAAAGAGAAGCTGGCTCAGAAGAAAGAGAAAATAGTCAATGCTATTAAAAAAGGCGTGAAAGAGGCAGATATTAAAGAGAGAGATGTAGTTAGTGCGGTAGCCGGGCAGTCTGTCATTGTCCGCTATATCGAGATGCCCCATATGAGTATGGAGGAGCTGGCAGGGGCTATAAAATTTGAGGCAGAACAATATATCCCGTTTGATCTGGCAAATGTAGAGCTGGACTATCAGGTTCTGGAAGAAAAGATGGAACATACCCCCGATAAGATGAGGATATTATTAGTAGCAGCCAAAACGGATTTAATTAAAGAGCACATTTCTATTCTTGAGGAGGCTTCTCTTAAACCAGCGGTTGTAGACGTAGATGCCTTTGCCCTGATCAATGCCTTTGAAAGGATTAAGTCTCCGGACAAGGAAGAATGTGTGGCGCTGATTAATATAGGCCATAGTCTGACCAATATAAATATTTTGCGCGGGGGGGTGCCGTATTTTACGCGGGATGTATTTCTTGCCGGCAAGGATATAACTGAAGCCCTGGCCAAAAATTTCGGTTTAGAATTCAGCCAGGCGGAGAAACTAAAACGCGAGCGCGGAAATGTCACTGAAAGTGACGCCTTTAATAAGGCGCTTCACCTTGGCATGGAAGAGCTGGTCGGAGAAATAAGGCTCTCTTTTGATTACTATGAGAATCAGGCAACGGAAAAAAATATCAGCCATGTATTTTTAACCGGGGGAACGTCTCTCCTGCCGCAGATTGATAAATTTTTAAGCGAGTCTCTTGGAATAACAGTGGAGGCCTGGGACCCGTTTAAGGATTTAAAGATAAGCGGAGGAGTAAAGGAATGGGAGAAGGTCGCTCCAACACTGGCAGTAAGTTTGGGGCTTGCACTGCACGTTGAGAAATGATCAAGATTAATCTATTACCCGCAGAATTAAAACCAAAGAAAAAGACCACCCTTCCGGTAAAAGCTATGTCTCTTATCGGCGGAGGGATTGTAGTTATTCTTATACTTATTCACGTGCTGGTTGGGATGAAAATAAATCAGGAGAAAGAAAGGCTCAGTCTTTTGAAAAAAGAGTATGAAGCCATTCGCCCTGAATATGAGAGGGTATTAAAATTAAAAGCCGATAAAGAGAGGTTAGAGTCAAAGGTGGCGCTCATGGAAAAACTTCTCATCCAGCGTCTTCTATGGGCAAAGAAACTCAATCAGTTTAGTGACCTTATGCCGCCCAGCGTATGGCTCTCGTCGGTTTCTGTTGTAACCAGGACAGAAACGCCTACACTTGTAATTCGCGGTAAGACATATTCGGATAAAGGGGAGAAAATGGTTGAGCAGGTAGGCGATTTCATGAGGCGCATAAAAGGGCATGGGGCTTTTTTTGAAGACTTTGTCAATGTGGAATTAGTTTCAACAGAGCGTGAGACTATCGGCAAGACCGAGCTTATGAGATTCGAGCTTACATGTCAGTTTAAGTAAGATGGCAAAAGTTAATTTAAAATCTATCAATAAGACTCAGGCATGGATATTGTGGGGTGTTGGGTTAGCCATAGTCCTGGGACTTTTTACTGTATCTATAAAACCCCGGTTTAAGAAGTATGAAGAAATTAAGGCTGAGGTGCTTAAGGAGGAAGAGAATTTGGCCGAAGCTAAGGCGCTCATAAGTAAAAAAGAAGAATATGAAAAAATGATAGAGGCTGTTAACAAAAAGATTAAATATTATGAAGGGAAGCTTCCTAATGAGAAGGAGACAGACCAGCTCCTGGAAGACCTGGCGCGTATTGCTACTGATGCAAAGATTAAGTATCAATTCATCAAGCCGGGCTCGATGACCAGCCTGAAGGAGGAGAAGATTGACCTCCCGTATTATCGCTGGCCAATCACTATGAAACTTACCTGCGGATATCATGAACTGGGACTTTATATCAATCAGTTGGAAATTGCTACGCGCTTTATTAAAATAGACAATCTCTCTATAGATACAGGGGAAAATGTCTTTCAGCACGTAGTTACACTTAATTTAAGCACTTATGTTGTGGGGAGATAGATGAAGCTGGCATCAAATCTATTCGCTATACTAGTTATTATTTTTTTCGTACCTATCCTTTCCTCATGTAAAAAAGCTCCGGACGTGGCCGAGAGAGTAAAGAAACCCAGGAAGAAGGTTGTAGCCAAGGAGATAAAACTTAAACCGATAGAAGAGGAGAAATTTCTATACGCCTCTCACAACAAGCGTGACCCGTTTGTGCCTCTGGTAGATAAAAAAGGCCGGCCTGTATCAGTTGTTGAAGGAGGGTTGCAGTTTAAGGCCTCTGACTTATATCTAGAGGGTATAATCTGGGATCCTATAAAGCCAATGGCTATTATCAATGATGAGGTTGTTAGTTCTGGCGATAAGATCAGGGGAGTGACAATAATAAAGATAGAGAAGGATAAAGTCGTTCTTAGTTACCAGGACAAGACATTTGACCTAAGAATGGATTAATATGAGGGGGATAAATATGAGATTAGCTTTTTTTGTTAAGGTAGTTTTAATTCTTCCTTTAATGTTTTCTCTGCCATTATTGGCTGAGGAGATGGCAGATGCAGAAAAAGAAGAGGCTATTACAATTCTGGAGGATAAGCCAGGCAGAGAGGGTACTATTACTGTTGATTTTAAGGATGCAGATATCAGGAATGTCTTGAGAGTCATATCTTATAAAGGGGGAGTAAACATCATTTCTGCGGCTGAAGTTAAAGGCAGGGTTTCTACAAGGCTTGTTGATGTCCCATGGGAGACAGCTCTTGATGTCATTTTAAAGACCTATGGATTTGGTTATGAGAAAAAAGAGAATATCATACGCGTGAGCACGATTGAAAAACTTCGTTTAGAAAAGGAGGCTATCAGGCAGTTATCCGAGGCAGATAAACAACAGATGGCTGTCATAAATAAGGTCATTGAGCTAAAATACGTAGATGCCAATGATATAAAAGCTGCAGTGGAGAAACAGCTCTCTCCCCAGGGCAGTATTACTGTATTTCAGAAGACTACCCGGGCTGGATGGCAGATGATGGGGCTCGGCGGCGGGGCAGGGGCTATTGCCCGCGCAGGAGAAGCTAAAAAAGAAGAGAAGTCAAAGACCCTTATTATCAGCGATATCCCGCCGGTAATAGAGAAGATAACCAAACTTATTGAGGAGCTTGATGTCCTGCCGAAACAGATTATGATAGAGGCCTTGATAGTAGAGATAAATGCGGATGATGAAGAAAAGCTGGGTATCAACTGGGATATTGAAGCCACCTTAACAGGATCAAAGATCCCTTCAACATTTCCGTTTGATAAAAAGCAAGGGACCAGGGGGAAATTTTTCCCATCTATTGACCCGTCTGACCGTGGTGAAGCACAAAATTTTCCAGCGGCCACAGACCTTAATCCAACGACACCAGAAGAGTTTTTCCCATATTTACCAACAGGGACGACCCTCTCGGGTGTCGCGGGCACAGCTAGCACTGCCTTTACCTTTGGCTCTCTTTCCTTTGCTGCGATGCAGTCAGTGTTAGATGCAATAGTTACGGATGTTCATTACAATCTTCTTTCAAACCCGAAGATAATGACCATAGACAATCAGGAGGCGAGAATTTTAGTAGGAGAGAAATATCCTATCATAAAGGTAGAGACTACTGATGCTGGTACCCTACTGGAATCTGTGGAGCGCTATGAGGATATCGGCATACAGCTACTTGTTGTGCCTCAGATATGGGAAGGAAATAGAATCAATATGATAATACACCCTGCTGTGAGTTCCGTTGGTGCAACTGTTCAGGGGGACACTATTACGCCGAATCGCATTACTACACGTGAGGCAGATACACAGGTGGTCGTTAAAAGCGGTGAAACCCTGGTCATTGGCGGGCTGGTAAAGGACCAGAAAACGGATACAATTAATAAGGTACCTATCCTGGGGGATATACCGCTTTTAGGGCTTTTATTTCGGCATAAAAAGACAGAGATAGACAAGATTGAATTACTTATTTTTGTCACTCCTCGTATTGTCGAAGATGATGCAGTTCTTACCGCTTACGAGAAAGAAAGACTAGGAAAGATGTTAAAGAGGCGTTCAGAAGAGAAATGGGAGTCTCGTAAGAAAAAATAGTTAAGGGAGGGAATCATGGCTTTAAGGGTTTTGATAATAGTAACAATAATTATAACACTCAGTATCGGCGTTGTCTCTGTAGTTTGCAGCAAAGAAAAGCAGGATGAAGATAAACAGGAAGAAATCATCAAAAAGCTGGACCAGGTTATTAAAAATCAAGATACGATAATGAAAGACCTGAGAATTCTAAAAAAGAGGGTATAAAAAAGTTTTGTGATACCCATTGGGGGATATCACTTTTAGGTTTTTTCGGTTTTTAGTTTAATTTTCATATCGTAAAAGGCGAAATGACTTTAGTCCTCTAGCCTTTTATCTTACCTAAAAGTACCCCCCAGAAGAAACGAAAAAGTTTTTTATATTTGATGAAATTGCAACTAAGGCTCGCTAAGGAAAATATTTTCCTTTCGCATTTGGAGTTTATGAGGGCTATTACCCGCGCCCTGCGCAGGGCAGGATTACCTCTCCAGTATACCGGAGGTTTCCATCCAAGGGTTAAGGTTTCCATGGGGCCTGCGCTGGCAGTAGGGAAAAAGAGCGATTCTCAATATGTAAAAATATTTTTTACAGAGAGTATCGCGCCGGAGGAAGTGATGGAGAGATTAAATAAGGATTTCCCGGAAGGGATAAAGGTTCTGGAAATTAAGGAGATTTAAATATTATGACAAGAGAAATTATTATTAATATGGAAGAGGAAGAGACCAGGGCTGCTGTTTTGGTAAGTGGCGTACTGGATGAGATCTTTGTTGAGCGAAAAGATTCAAGAGGCATAGTCGGGAATATCTACAAAGGCAGAGTTGATGCAGTACTTCCTGGTATGCAGGCGGCATTTGTTAATATCGGGGTAGAAAAAAACGGTTTTCTCTATGTCGGCGATGTTGCAGAAGAAGCGGGGACGATGGAAGAACACATGGGTGAGACACTTGTCAATCCTGTTGTAGTGGGCAGCCTTGTCGAAAAGGGAGGGCCCCGCCGCCGTGTCAAAATTGAGGAGATTTTAAAAAAGGACCAGGAGATACTGGTCCAGGTAGTTAAAGATCCGATAGGGACCAAAGGCCCAAGACTCACTACGTATATCTCTCTGGCAGGCAGGCTGATGGTGCTTATGCCCACAGTTGACCATGTAGGTGTCTCCCGCCGTATAGATAACGCCAAAGAAAGGGAGAGGTTAAAAAGCCTTATAAAAAATATAAAATCGCCGGATGTGGGTCTTATTGTGCGCACTGCCGGTGAAGGCAAAGACCGCAGCGAATTTTTACAGGATATTCATTACCTTACAAATTTATGGACGAAAACAAAGAAGGAAAGCGAGAGAAAAAAGGCGCCGTTTTGCGCCTATCAGGAACTGGATTTGCCGTATCGTGTCCTGCGGGATGCCTTTAACTCAGATATAAAAAAGATAGTTGTGGATTCTCAAGCAGGGTTCACTGATATCAGTCGATTTTTGGATATTATCCGGCCTGATCTAAAAAACAGGCTTACGTTTTTTGACAATCCCACACCTATATTTGACTCCTTTAAAATAGAAAAAACGATAAAGAAATTGTTATGGAAAAAGGCATGGCTCAAGTCAGGAGGGTATCTGCTTATTGAAGAAGGGGACGCATTAATCTCTATAGATGTCAATACCGGCAGATTTGTTGGTCGTGGAGGTAGTCTTGAAGAGACTGTCTTTAAGACAAATATAGAGGCAGCCCGTGAGATTCCCCGCCAGCTTCGTCTCCGGGATCTCGGAGGATTAATTATAGTAGATTTCATCGATATGATCTCGCAAAAAAACCGCAGGCTCGTCTTAAACACGCTTCGTTCGGAACTTTCAAAGGATAAGGCAAAGACTACAACCCTGAAGATATCGGAATTAGGATTGGTGGAGATGACAAGACAGCGGACGCGCCAGAGCTTGCTTAAGACCCTCTGCAGTGAATGCCCGCATTGTCGCGGAGAAGGTTATATTCCGTCACACTTCACCGTGAGCATGGATGCCCTCCGCAAGCTAAAAAGAGTATGCCTCCGGACAAATGAGAGATATCTCATCATTAAGGCTAATTCGTCTCTGGCAGCATACCTGGCTGAAAAGATGAGGACCAAGATAAATATACTTGGAAAGAAGTATCATAAAAAGATAAATATAGGGGAGGATCCGTATCTGGGTCTGGAGGAAATTAAGGTTTTTTCATCTACTACAGGTAAGTCTCTGGATCCTGTGGAGAGATAATATTATGATTTCATTGATTATTTTAATTATTGGCGTGCTTGTTATTTCAGGGATATGCTCTATGACGGAGGCAGCCATTTTGAGTATCCCTTTTGTGAAGGTCCGGGTTCTCTCGGAAGAGAAGCGAAAGGGATCAAAGGCGCTCCTCTATATCAAAAAAAATATCCATAGTGCCATTGCTACTATAGTTGTGCTTAATAATGCCGTTAATATCATCGGTGCCATATACGTAGGACAGAGAGTGTCGTATATATTCGGCAGTCACTGGCTGGGAATGGCTTCTGCGGTTTTGACCTTTGCCATTATCATTTTTTCCGAGGTAATACCCAAGACCATAGGAGAGCACTATAAGATTCGCATTTCTTTAATAAGCGCGAAACCGCTGCAGATTACAATATGGATATTTAAGCCTTTTATCTGGATTATGATTTTCATCACAACCCCTTTCAGGAAGAGGCTTAAGTTCCCAAAAGTCACCGAGCAGGAGATAAAGATTATGCTGAGATTAGGCAGAGACGGAGGAACCATTGAGACCGATGAGGAAACTCTCTGCAACAGGGTATTCAAACTTAATGACTTAAGGGCCGCGGCTATGATGAAGCCTATAGAAAATATTTACGCCCTCCCAATGGTTAAGAGGCTTTCTGAAATTAAAGAGGATGTAATTAATTTCCCGTACAGCCGGATCCCTGTTTATAAGAAAAATGTATCCAATATAGTAGGGATCTGTCAGCAGAGGATACTGCTTAGAGAAATTGCCAGGGATAATTATGACGCGAGATTGGGAGATTTTATGTCAAGCCCCATATTTGTGAATGAGGATGAAAAGGCCGATAGCCTTTTAGAAAAGTTTCAGACTTACCACCAGCACGCATTTATCGTCCGGAATAAGAAGAAACAGAATATCGGGATCCTGACTATGGAGGATGTGCTGGAGGAACTCTTCGGTGAGATTTATGACGAGAAAGATTCTCATACGGCCGCAAAAAAATGATTTACATTATTACTTCCGGAGTTATTCTTTTAGGTATTGTTGTTGCCTTTATAATAGGCAGGCGTCATAGCCATCTTCAAGAGCACCTCCTTGAGACAAAGATGGTGATGAAAAACCTTGAATCACAGCTCGGGCTTATCACTCAAAACCTTAATCAGCGGCTGGAATCCCAGAACCGGGCTATGCAAGAGCAGGGCCAGATTATCGATCAGAAATTAGCCGTCTTCAGTGAATTAAAAGAAAAACTGGGACACATCCAGTCAGCTAATCTAAATATGATGGAGATAAGCAAGGAACTCGCGGGGGGCATAAGTAATTTGAGGAATATCTTTACGGCATCTACTACCCGCGGCATAAGCGGAGAGGTAATGCTTGAGAATTTACTCAAGCAGTTTGTCCCGCACAATTATGAGATGCAGTATTCATTAGGGTCTGAAAAGATTGATGCCGTTATCAGGCTTGACAAGATGCTGGTCCCTATTGATGCGAAGTTTCCTTATTTTGATCGTTTTAATGAAATGCTGGCGCAGGAAAGCGAAAAGGAGAGGCTCAAGCGAAAAAAGGAGCTCATCCGCAGCGTCAAGGAAATGATTGATGAAGTCCAGCGTAAATATATAAGGCCGGCTCTCAACACGTCGAATTTTGCGATGATATATATCCCGGCGGAGAATATCTATTATGAACTTGTAGTTAATGATAAGGATATGGAGATAAGCAGCTATAGCAACCAAAAAAATGTAGTCCTTGTTTCTCCGAGCACGATGTTTTCTTACCTTATGATTATTCAGTGGGGGCTTAAAGGTCTTAAACTCGAAGAGGAGACAGAGCTAATTTTTCAGCACCTTGAGTCTCTCGCTAAAGAAATGGGGAATTTTAAATCTGAGTTCGAGGTAATGGCCGGGCACATGACCCGTGCCTATAATAAACTGAATGAGGCAAATCAGTCGTTGCTTAAGATCGAGGCTAGGTTTGAAGCGGTACTTTTACCGGAAAGGAAAAAATGATATGAAGATAAGAAAAGAATTTTTGGTGGTTCTTTTGATAGTTTTAGCCTGCGGGTTATTTTTTTCTATCGGCTTTGACCTTCCATTTCAGAAGCCCCCTTCTTCTCCCTCTCTTACTTCTCTAGAAGAGGCATTTACAACCATTGCTGAAGAAATAAAACCGGCAGTAGTCAATATAAGCACTGTCCAGGTTGTGAAGGGTATGACTTCCCCTACCTTTGATGATGCCTTTGAAGACTGGTTCTTCAAGGATTTTCAAGATTTTTTTGGAAAGCGAAAAA